>CANQXX010000074.1 GCA_947627905.1 uncultured Clostridia bacterium | reverse complement strand
AAAAGCGGCTCAGAACGCGTTCTCGTGCGTTTTCTGCGAGCCGTATTTTTTATACAAGGAAGTGAGTATATGGATCCTGTTCAAAAAGCAAATATAAATGCTATTGCAGCGGCTTTAAAGGCTGCCGGGGAAACCGCCGCAGAAACCACCGACACGGAAACTGCGGCTGATCTTATTAACGCGCTTGTAAGAGAACCCGACAAGAAAAAGCGGAAAGCTATGATGAAAGACTATGCGGAACGGCACAAGGACGCGGCAAAATTCCTGCGGGATAATGCTGAACTGATAAATGCCGAAGCGGAAATGGCTCTTATTTCGGCGGCTGTGGGTTCGTCCGATACCGAACGCGAAGTTTCCTACAAGGGCGGCAGAAAGCGGGTCACCGAAAAGGTCAGAAAACGTCCGCCCAACACCGAAGCAGTAAAATTCCTGCTGAAAAACCGTATGCCCGACAAGTACAGCGATAAACCGATCGGCGATGTTGAAATAGAAGATATTTCCGATATTGAGGAGATGCTGAAAAAATAATTTTTCAGCACCGAGTTTTGCTTTTCGGACTGCCGTCCGAAATTTTGCTGAAGCAAAACCGCAAAACATCGAAAGGAGGAGGCTTGCTTCGCAAGCAATTTTTATGGCAATAAAGTTAAAAAAGACGATACCGTATAATTTCTCCGAAAAGCACAAGGAATATATCAGGAACTGCCGGGACTGTACTTACAATGTAGCAGAGGGCGCGGTCAGGGCAGGAAAAACTGTTGACAATGTTATCGCGTTCTGTAGGGAACTGTGCAGAACCCCCGACAAGCTGCACCTTGCAACGGCTTCCACTGCTCCAACTGCAAAGCTCGTTATCGGTGACTGCAACGGCTTCGGAATAGAGCATTACTTCCGAGGGCAGTGCCGCTGGGGAAAATACCGGGGAAATGAAGCTCTTATCATTCGCGGAAAGTTTACGGGAAACCGCGAGCGCATAGTAATGTTCGTAGGCGGTGCTAAGGCTGACAGCTACAAGAAATTCCGCGGAATGTCCATAGGAATGTGGATAGCTACTGAGATCGACCTGCACCATGAAGAGACCATAAAGGAAGCCCTTACCCGTCAGGCGGCGGCAAAGCTTCGGAAGCTGTTCTGGGATCTGAACCCCGGAAGTCCTTTTGCTATGATCTACACAAAATATATTGATGTTTACGACAAGAACTCAAAGGACGGCACTCTTCTTGGCGGCTATAATTACGCGCACTTTACAATTTATGACAACATAAATATTACCGATAAGCAGCGCGAAGCATTTATTTCCCAGTATGATCCCAACTCTGTGGAATACAGGCGGAAGATATGCGGAGACAGATGTGTTGCCGAGGGATTGATATTTCAGACCTTTGCAGACGATACGGAAAGATTTCTCACGGACAAGAAATTCAGCGGCGTAAAGTTCATTTCCATAGGCGTGGACTTCGGCGGAAATAAGTCCAAGACCACATTTGTGGCAACGGCTATCCTTGAAAACTTCCGCAAAATAGGCGTTATCGCAGACCACAAGATCAGCGGAGGCAAAGGCACGATAGATCCCGACCGGGTGAACCGTGAGCTTATGGATTTTTACCGCTATGTTCAATCGGAATATCCCAACGTAAAGATACCGTTCATTTTCTGCGACAGTGCGGAACAGACGATCATAAACGGCATAAGGACGGCATTTGCAAGGGCGCATATCCATGCCGCTATACGGGATTGCTTCAAGGGCGCGATAAATGACCGCATTTACGCTCTTAACGGTCTTATGAGCCAAGGGCGGTTTATGGTCGATAAGGATTGCAAAAACGTTATCAACAGTCTCAGCACACAGGTCTGGGACGCTAAGGAGCAAACGAAAGATGTACGCCTTGACGACGGCACATTTGACATTGATACAGCCGACGCTCTGGAATACAGCTTCAGCAGCTTCCTTAAAGAATTAAATATATATGCGGAGGTGAGATAATTGAATACACAGCTTATACAATGGCTGAATGACAAATTTGGCTGCGACATATCGGGCGATTATTACAAACATATAGACGAGTGGAACGACTGGTGGAAAGGCTATCGCAGCAGCTTTCACGAGTATTTCTTTTTCAACGGGAAAAGGAAGCTCCGCAACCGTATTTTTTCTTTAAGAATGGGTAAAAAGGTCTGCGAGGACTGGGCTGGAATGCTTTTCAACAGTAAGACGCATATAAAGATCGCCGATGAAAAAACAAGCCGCTTTATTCAGGGCAGAAAAGAAAACGGCGGCGTTTTCGGCTCAAACGATTTTCTTGTAAAAGGAAACGGACTTGTTGAAAAAGCGTTTGCGCTTGGAACGGCAGCGGTCACCGTCAGTCTGGACAGGATAAGGCTTTCAGACGGCAAAATACCGCCGGTATCTCCGGAGGCAAGGATAAGGTTCAGCTATCTTTCAGCGGATCAGATAATTCCGATCAGCGTGCGTAACGGCATTATCACCGAAGCGGCTTTCGCTTCGGAACATACTGAAAAGGGCAGAAAGCACCTGCTCCTTGAAATACACCTGCTCAATGACAAGGGCAATTACACAATTGCAAACTATATGTTTTCCTGCGATAACGACCAGCTCCGGGAAGAACCGCTGCCTGCGGACATGATACGGGACTTTGACACGGGAAGTGATATCCCTTGGTTTGCGATCTTGTCCCCTAACATCGAAAACAACATTGAAAGATCCGGCGGTCTGGGACTTTCTATACTGCATAACGCCATTGACGCGCTTATGTCCGTTGACATTTGCTTCAATAATTTTACTGCCGACTTCCGGCTCGGTCAGAAAAAGGTTTTCATGGAAAAAGATCTTGTGGAAACGGACGACAACGGAAGCAGTATAGTTCCTGATGATGTTCATCAGCAGCTCTTTTCATATGTGCAGTTTCCCACAGGCAGCGAGGACGATAAGAAATTCATTATGGAATTTAACCCGTCGCTTCGTGTGGACGACAATACAAAGGGCGTACAGGCAGCTCTTGATTATTTATCATTCAAGTGCGGTCTGGGAAACAAGCACTATCAATTCAATAACGGAACTGTGGTCACTGCCACACAGTACACGGGCGACCGTCAGGATCTTATCCAGAATGCCGACAAGCATTACCTTGCCGTGGAAAGATTCCTGCTTTCACTGATACATTCTGTTATTTACATAGGCAATAAATTCATAGGCGCGGATATTTCCGACGATCCCGAAATTGAGATATGCTTTGACAAGTCGGTGGTAATTGACGAAGCTGCGGAACGCTTGCAGGATCTTAATGAAGTTCAGGCAGGTGTAAAAGCTCCGTGGGAGTTCCGCATGAAATGGTATGGCGAATCGGAGGAAAACGCCCGTGCGGCTATTGACGAGATACAAGGCGAAACGGAGGTTG
>CANQXX010000073.1 GCA_947627905.1 uncultured Clostridia bacterium | reverse complement strand
AGCGACCAAGTTCTCTCTTAGTCGCTTTGCATAAGTTATCTCTTTAAAGTTTGTCTAACTTTTTGGGGGCAATTCACTCTTGCCTGCCGTTTATTTTTATTTTGCCGAAAGCGCGCGTTTTCCGATGTCTGTACGGAAATGTGCATTTTCAAAATGTATTTTCTTTACCGCCGCATAGGACTTGTCAAGAGCCGCTTGCAAGTTTTCCCCTGTTGCGGTAACTCCAAGAACACGTCCGCCTGCGGTGAGGAATTTTCCGTCAGTGAATTTCGTCCCCGCATGGTAAACGAAAACGCCCTCCGTTTGCCCCTTATCGTCCAGACCGCTTATTTCCAAGCCCGTGGGATATTTTTTCGGATAGCCTCCGCTTGCCATTACAACGCAGGAGCAGCACTCGTTTTTCCACTTGATATCAATATCCGAAAGCGTTCCCTTATAGACCGCCTCGAAAATATCCACAAGATCGGTGTCCAGAAGCGGCAGGACTACCTGCGTTTCCGGATCGCCGAAACGGCAGTTGTACTCAATAACTTTCACGCCGTCCGGAGTTGCCATAAGTCCGAAATAAAGACAGCCTTTGAATGTTCTTCCCTCGGCTTTCATGGCGTTTATCGTGGGCAGGAAAATATTTTCCATACATTCCTTTGCAACGGCTTCGGTGTAGAACGGATTAGGCGCGACCGTTCCCATTCCGCCTGTGTTAAGCCCCTGATCGCCGTCAAGGGCGCGTTTGTGATCCATTGAGGAGACCATGGGAACGACAATATTTCCGTCGGTAAATGACAGAACGGAAATTTCCGGTCCGGTGAGAAATTCCTCCACAACGAGCTTTGAGCCGCTTTCGCCGAAAATTTTATCTTCCATAATTGAACGCACCGCGTCAACGGCTTCCTGCTCATTTTGTGCAATTATAACGCCTTTTCCAAGGGCAAGACCGTCCGCTTTTACAACGGCAGGATATTTCCCCTGCTGTTTTATGTAGGAAATCGCTTTCTCCGCGTCGGTAAAGGTTTCATATGCCGCCGTAGGGATACCGTATTTTTTCATCAGGTCTTTGGAGAAAACCTTGCTGCCCTCGATAATTGCCGCGGCTTTGTCCGGTCCGAAAGTCATAAAGCCCTCCGCATTGAGGGCGTCCACCATTCCCATAACAAGAGGATCGTCCGGAGCGACAACTACCATATCAACAGCTAATTTTTTTGCAAGAGCAACAATTCCGTCAATGTCGGTGGCTTTCACGTCAAAGCACTCCGCATAGCGTGAGATACCGCCGTTTCCCGGGGCGCAGAAAAGTTTTTCCACGCGATTGCTCTCTGCGAGCTTCATAATGATAGCATGTTCGCGTCCGCCGCCGCCTACTACAAGTATTTTCATTTTATCACCGTTCCTTTTGTGATATTTTAAAACAGAATTTCATCAAGATCTGCTTTGTAAATTTTTGACCTGAACTCGCAGCTCCCATCGGTCTTTTTGTAAGAACCGTAACCGTCAAATTTCAAACCGCACTTTTCCATTACCCTGCCCGACGCAGGATTTTCAACGGCGTGCTGAGCCGTAAACTTCCTTGCTCCGAGTTCATAAGCATATTTTATCATAGCTTTGACGGCTTCGGCTTTCGTCGCATAGCCCTTGTTCCAACAGTCAAAACGCAGATTGTAACCAAATGCCCGGAAACCGTTTCCCGAACTGTCACTCCGCTGCCGATAAGCAGACCGTCCGACTTCCTTACATAGACCCAGACCTTTGGAACGGTTTCAAGCCAATCCCTGACCTGTTCTGCGGAGGAATAAGTGCTGTAACTCATATACTTTGTAACGCGCTCGTCCCCTGCCCATTCAAAATATGCTTCCGCATCGTCGGCAGTCACCTGACGAAGTATCAGACGTTCGGTTTCAATTGTAGGAAGAATACTATTATCCATAAGATCAATGGTGGAAAAGGCGGATTCCCGTAAACGCCATTGCCATATTATACTTGTTGCAGGTCTCGATAACATTATCGTCACGGATAGAACCGCCCGGCTGAGCTATGTATTCAACGCCGGATTTGCGCGCGCGTTCGATATTGTCGCCAAACGGGAAGAACGCGTCAGAACCAAGGCAAACGCCTGTATTCTTTGCAAGCCATTCTTTCTGTTCTTCACGGGTAAATGGCTCAGGCTTTTCGGCAAACCATTTCTGCCATTCGCCCTCGGCAATAACGTCCATATATTCATCGGAAATGTAAACGTCAATTGTGTTATCCCTGTCGGCACGGCGGATATCGTCCTTGAATTTCAGACCCATTACCTTGGGAGACTGTCTGAGCCACCAGATATCAGCCTTGTTTCCGGCAAGACGTGTACAGTGTATTCTTGATTGCTGACCTGCTCCGATACCCACAGCCTGACCGTCCTTGACGTAGCATACGCTGTTTGACTGGGTATATTTCAGAGTAATAAGGGAAATAAGCAGATCCCGCTTCTTTTCGTCGGGAATATTTTTATTGTTTGTTACAACATTGTCAAGAAGCGCGTTATTGATGTCAAGTGAGTTTCTTCCCTGCTCGAATGTAATTCCGAACACCTGCTTTGTTTCAACGGGTTCGGGAACGTAAGACGGGTCAATTTTTATGATGTTATATGTGCCTTTTCTCTTTGACTTGAGGATCTCCAGAGCCTCCGGCTCGTAGCCCGGGGCGATTATTCCGTCGGAAACTTCTCTTTGTATCATCTTAGCGGTGGGAACGTCGCAAACGTCCGAAAGTGAAATGAAATCTCCGTAAGAGGACATTCTGTCCGCGCCTCTTGCTCTTGCATAAGCGCAGGCAAGGGGTGAAAGTTCGCCCAGATCGTCAACCCAGTAAATTTTCTTCAGTGTGTCGGAAAGCGGCAGTCCCACAGCCGCTCCCGCAGGTGAAACGTGCTTGAAAGACGTTGCCGCGCAAAGTCCGGTAGCCTTTTTCAGTTCGTTAACAAGCTGCCAGCCGTTGAAAGCATCCAGAAGATTGATATATCCTGGCTTTCCGTTGAGGACTTCAATAGGAAGTTCCCCGCCGTTTGCCATATAAACTCTTGACGGCTTCTGATTGGGGTTGCAGCCGTATTTTAAAAGCATTTCATTTGCCATTTTAAATTCCTCCCGAAAATTTTTACTTGTTCTTATTTACAATTCTTGACTCGTATTTTCCCGTGCCAAGGTCGATATATCTTACAAAAAGTGAAACTTTATTATCGGCGTTGAGATTTTCCCAGATGAGCTTTGTCATTTCGTCAATAGAAACATCGGGAAGCTCTATATTCTTTGGTTCGCCCTCAAAGCTGGGCAGAGGGTTTCCTGCGCCGGAATATGTGTGAATGAATTTTGCCTTGCCTGCGACGGGATTGCTGTATGCAAATGTGTATCTCTGGCAGGAGCTGCTGTCGCCGTCTGCGCTTTTCAAAATGGACATTGCAAAATTCATATTTCCCTCGTCAAGGTGGATAATTCCCGATATCCTCGGAGTAAAGTTGGGGGCGTCGTCCTCAAATTCACGGGTGCGGAGAGACTGCTCAAAGGTCATCTGCTTGTCCATAAGATCGTAAATAGTGTCCGTCTGGTCGCCGTTGGTGACGATCGTCTTGCTGCCCATAACTCGTACAGGCGCATAAATTATAAGGTGGGGATCGGTCATTTTAGAGGGATCGAAAGCCTGAG
>CANQXX010000072.1 GCA_947627905.1 uncultured Clostridia bacterium | reverse complement strand
TTAAGTTTTCCCCCTCTCCTTTTGGTTGTCTCCCCGATCTGCGAATAACTTTAGGCTTGAACCATTAAAAAATAGCCATGTAACTAAATGTTAAATTATCATTTAGCGGTAAGTCAAAAATAAACTCCTTGCCGTAATATAACCATACTTGAAAATCCGAACATAATGTGCTATAATTCAATAAAAGACTTTATCCGTGATCCATAACGGCAGATCCGCGAAAGGAAGGCATAAAATGAACGAAAGACTTCCATATCTCAGAGAAAAGACCTCTAAACTGACTTCTTCGCCCGGAGTTTACAGAATGAGAGACAAGAACAATGAAATAATTTATATAGGAAAAGCAAAAAATCTCAAAAACCGTGTTACAAGCTATTTCCGTGAAAACCCCGACCACACTCCAAAGGTAGCAAAAATGGTTTCCCACGTTTACGATTATGATTTTATCGTCACTGACAGCGAATATGAGGCTCTCGTGCTGGAATGTTCAATGATAAAGCAGCATATGCCAAAATATAATATCCTTCTGAAAGATGACAAAGGCTACAGCTTTATAAAAATATCCGATGAAGCATTCCCGCGCATAACAGCCGAAATGCAGAAAAAAGGCAGCGGAACATTTCTCGGACCGTACATGAGCACATTTGTTACCAAGCAGACTGTGGAAGAAGTGAACAGAGTATTTTCTTTGCCTACCTGCCGGAGAAAATTTCCGGAGGATTTCGGCAAATACCGTCCCTGTCTGAATTTTCATATAAAACAGTGCATGGGCGTTTGCAGAGGCGTTATCGGTCAGGAAGAATACATGGAAATGATCTCCCAAGCGGAAAGCTATATCAGAAACGGTTCGGAGGCTTCTGCGGAGATACTTACGGAGCAGATGAACGCTGCCGCTGAAAATCTTGATTTTGAGCTTGCAGCTAAGCTGCGTGACAGGATATACGCAATCAGACGCGCGGCGGACAGTCAGAAAATAATCGACGAAGATATGCGCGATACGGATATAATAGCCATGGCGCAGAACGGTGAAAATTCCTGCATAGCTATGCTCATGTACCGCAAAGGACGGCTTTTTGACCGCGCAGAATATGAGCTCGGCGCTCCCGACAGCAGCGAGAATATGCTGGAAGATTTTATTCTCCAGTATTATTCAGACGGCGAAAAGATCCCACGTGAGATACTTATTGAGGATGATCTTCCGGACGCAGAAATGATAGAAAAAATACTCCGTGAGCGGCGCGGTTCGGCTGTTGATCTTTCCTCAAAAAAACGCGGAAAGGGACTGCGGCTTATAATGATGGCGCGTTCAAATGCAGAGGACAGCCTTGCTATAAAAGTCGGCAGAACAGGCAAGGAGATCGCTGCTCTTGAAGCGCTGGGAAAACTTCTGGGGCTTCCCGAACCTCCTCAGTATATCGAAGCATACGATATATCCAATCTTGGAAGCTCCTCCATGGTAGCAGGCATGGTAGTTTTTGAAAACGGCAGACCGCTTAAAAAGGCTTACAAACGCTTTTCCATAAAAGAAACAAAGATACAGAATGATTACGCAAGCATGAGAGAAGTCCTTGAAAGACGTTTCAAGCATTACAATGACAATGAGGAAACCGACGAGGGATTTTCAAGAATGCCCGATCTTATACTTCTTGACGGAGGAAAGGGACAGGTAAACGCCGTTGAACCTATCCTGAGAGAAATGGGTATAGACGTCCCCATTTTCGGCATGGTAAAGGACGGCAACCATCGCACCAGAGCGATAGCAACGTCCGGCTCGGAAATAGCTATATCAGGGACAAGATCCGCATTCATGCTCGTTACGCGCATACAGGACGAGGTACACCGGTTTTCTATAACATATCAAAGAAAAAAGCACGGAAAGCAGTCCTATGAGACAGGTCTTACAAAAATAAAAGGCATAGGAGAAAAGAAAGCGCAAAAACTATTTATGGCTTTCAAGACCCGTGAGGAGTTCAAAAAGGCTTCCGAAGAAGAAATTGCAAAAGCGGCAGGGATCAATATCGAACTGGCAAAACAGGTGCGGGAATATGTTCAGAATGAGCTTTAACAAAAAATATTGAACAAATTCTGCAAAATCTCTTTTCAAATCCTGCAAAATGTGATATAATATACTTGTTTTTATTTTCATTGAAAGGATATGAAACTATGAGCAAAATAAGAATTGGCATCGTTGGTTACGGCAATCTCGGCAGAGGCACCGAGCTGGCGATAAAACAGACTTCCGATACGGAGCTTGCGTGTGTTTTCACAAGGCGCGATCCTGACAGCGTAAAAATTATTACCGAAGGAGTAAAAGTATATCCTGTCAGCGATATTGCAAAACATAAAAATGAAATTGACGTACTTATCCTCTGCGGAGGAAGCGCTACCGATCTTCCGGTACAGGGGCCGGAATTTGCGGAAATGTTCTGCACGATAGACAGCTTTGACACACATGCAAAGATACCGGAATATTTCAAAAAAGTAGATGCTGCTGCCAAAAAAGGCGGAAACGTCAGCATCATTTCCGTAGGCTGGGATCCGGGAATGTTCTCGGTCGCAAGACTTTACGGAAACTGCATACTTCCGGACGGAAAAGATTACACTTTCTGGGGCAAGGGAGTTTCTCAGGGACATTCCGACGCTATCCGGCGTATTGAAGGAGTAGCAGATGCAAGGCAGTACACAATTCCTGTAGACGCTGCCGTTGAAGCGGTAAGAAGCGGTTCAGACCCCGATCTTACCGTTCGGCAGAAGCATACGAGAGAATGTTTTGTTGTAGCAAAGGAAGGCGCTGACAAGGCAAAAATAGAAGCCGAGATCAAGAATATGCCAAACTACTTTGCAGACTATGACACGACCGTTCATTTCATTACTCAGGAAGAGCTTGACCGTGACCACAAGGGCATACCTCACGGCGGATTTGTTATCCGCAGCGGAAAGACCGGTATTAACGGTGAGACCAAACACATTGTGGAATACAATCTCAAACTTGGTTCCAATCCGGAGTTCACATCAAGCATACTTGTTGCTTACGCAAGAGCGGCTTACAGGCTTCACAAGGAAGGTCAGAGCGGTGCCAAGACCGTATTTGACATTGCTCCGGCATATCTTTCTCCGAAAAGCGGCGACGAACTCAGGGCTTCTATGCTTTGACCATATAAAATATGCGGTCAGCCTGATATAAAAGCTGCCCGCATATTTTTATATTTTTACTTGACAAAATCTTTTTTTTACTGTATAATATTTTTTAGATTTTGCCGCTGTGGTGGAATAGGCAGACACAAGGGACTTAAAATCCCTCGGATTAACCTCCGTACGGGTTCAAGTCCCGTCAGCGGCACCAAGGCTCTCAAATTTCGCAGAATTGGGATTTGAGAGCATTTTTGTTTTTCGATTTTTTAGATAATTCCCATTGGAGCAGTGCTTTTTATCTAAAAAATATCTAAAAAATTCTGCGTTATCCCAGAACGCTTGAAATTACGTCCGCTGATGCTATCTTGGAGTTGTAGTCAAGATGACTGTAAAAATTTGCCGTTACGTTGTATGTGGAATGTCCCAGCCATTCTTGTATCTGTTTCATTGATATACCGTTGGCAAGTAAAAGACTGGCGCAGGAATGCCGCAGATCGTGGAAACGCATTTTCTTGAACTTGTGCTTTTCAATCATATTTCTGAAATGCGCGGTTATGAAATTAGGCGTTATAAGGTTTCCAAACTCGTCCTTGCAGATGTAATCGAGGTACTCTTTGTTGTAGCCGCTTTTCAGAAGTTCCATACAACGCTCCTGCTTGTCCTTTTCCGCAAGCAGGAGTTTTTCTAT
>CANQXX010000071.1 GCA_947627905.1 uncultured Clostridia bacterium | reverse complement strand
TGCAAAGGGGTGAATTTCCAACAGCCTATAGCTGTTGGAAAGAGGGGAACGCTCTGCAAGAGAGAGCGTTCCCCTTGACACTAACGATTACTATAGTTTAAGCCTTGCCAAACAGCCCAGTGAGCTGTTTGGCAACATAGATTGATAAGTTTTGAAAATTCTGAATTTTGCGCTTCCCCGCAATTATCATTTGTATTTATATTTATATTTATATAAGAAATGAGTTGATCTTTTATGCTTAAAGAATATGCCGAAGGCCTGCAGTCACTTGCCGTTTTCAGAGGTATCCTGCAAAACGAAACTATAAGCAAGCTGCTTACCCTTCTGGAAAGCCCGTCAGCCGAACATTACGGCAGCTTCGTAGGCAGCCTTTATAACCACGGAGATTCACTTACGGATTTTATAATCGAAACCGTTACCGAGGACGAAAACCCTTACCTTAAAAATCTTGCCGGATTTAAAGAGATACCGGAGAGCATAGATTCCGCCGTAAGGAAAGAACTTGATTTTTTGCAGAAACTTTCCCGGCTTTCGTCGGAAAAAGTATGGGAAACCGTCGATTCGGATATAAAGATACCTTTTGCCGAGTGGACTACTGAAAATAAGGATATCCTCGCAATTTACCGCGACAGGATAGCTTCTCTGCATACAAAAGGCTTCGGCATATTTGCAAAATATCACGTTTTTGTTTTCAAGGACGGAAAACTTGTTCCGCTGAAAAATCCCGACCGTCAGAAACTTTCGGAGCTTTCCGGCTACGAGGCAGAACGCGGAAAGGTCATTGCCAACACAATGGCGCTGCTTAAAAATAAACCTGCGCCTAACGTTCTGCTTTACGGAGATGCAGGCACAGGAAAATCTTCTACGGTAAAGGCGATAGTCAACGAGTACCGAGATATGGGCTTGCGGCTCATAGAACTTACAAAATCCCAGCTTGGAGAGCTTCCTGCCGTTATAGAAAAAATAGCGGGAAATCCTCTGAAATTTATTATTTTTATCGACGATATATCTTTCTCCGCAGATGATGATAATTTCAGCTCGCTTAAAGCCGTTCTGGAAGGAAGCGCGGCTGCAAAGACTTCAAATATGTCCATATACTGTACCAGCAACCGCCGCCATATCGTAAAGGAACGCTTTTCCGACCGCGACGGCGACGACGTTCATGCTTCGGATACAAGAGAGGAGCTTATCTCTCTTTCGGAACGCTTCGGTCTTAAAGTAGCGTTCCTGAAGCCTAACAAGGACGTTTATCTGCAAATAGTTGAAAGTCTTGCAAAGCAGTACGGCATTGAATGTACCCCCGAACTTTTCGCCCGTGCGGAAGCATACGCTTTAAGGCGCAGCGGACGTTCCGGAAGAGCCGCCAAGCATTTTATCGAGCTTGTGTCTGCGGAAAAGGACTGAACCTGCTGAAAGGGCAGTATATGGCAGTAAAAAATCAAAATTTCTCTTGCGTTCCTATTGACGAAAATCAAAAAAAATGTTAAAATAAGAAAAAATGTTCGATTTTTTATTTTGATATTCGGGAGGATACATATGGCAGATCAGAAGAAAAAAGCCGACGCCAAAAAGGAATCGGTGGTAAAACTTACTAATGCGGAAGAAAAGAAAAAAGCCCTTGAAGCTGCTATCCAGCATATAGAAAAGCAGTACGGAAAAGGCGCGGTAATGAAGCTCGGTCAGGCTTCGGATTATAATGTTGACGCTATACCTACAGGCTCGCTGACGCTGGATATGGCTCTTGGCATAGGCGGCGTCCCAAGAGGAAGGATAGTTGAGATATTCGGACCGGAAAGCTCCGGAAAAACAACGGTGGCTTTGCAGATAATAGCCGAAGCGCAGAAGCTGGGCGGCGAAGTTGCTTTCGTTGACGTTGAGCACGCTCTCGATCCGGTTTACGCAAGGGCTCTGGGCGTTGATATTGATAATATGCTTGTTTCCCAGCCGGACAGCGGCGAACAGGCTCTTGAAATAGCCGAGGCTCTTGTGCGTTCCGGCGCGTTGGACGTTATAGTCCTCGACTCAGTTGCCGCAATGGTTACAAAAGCCGAGATAGACGGCGAAATGGGCGATACTCATGTCGGCCAGCTTGCAAGACTTATGTCACAGGCTATGAGAAAGCTGACGTCTGTAATTTCAAAATCCAACTGTGTGGCAATATTCATAAATCAGATACGCGAAAAGATCGGCGTTATTTACGGCAATCCGGAAACAACTCCCGGCGGACGTGCGTTAAAATTCTACAGTTCTGTCCGTATAGACGTCCGCAAGGGTGAGGCAATAAAGAACGGCTCCGAGATAATAGGCAACAGGACAAAGTGCAAAGTCGTCAAGAATAAGGTGTCTCCTCCGTTCAAGGAATGTGAGTTCGATCTGCTTTTCGGTCAGGGCGTTTCCCGTACCGGCGAAGTTGTCGATCTTGCCGTTGACCTCGGAATAATCAATAAAAGCGGCGCATGGTTCTCCTACAATGGCAATAAAGTCGGTCAGGGACGTGAAAATACCAAGACATGGCTGAAAAACAATCCCGATACGATGAAAGAGATAGAGGATCAGATAAAAGCCAAATCTGACGAGATCATCATGCTTTCCAAAAAAGGCAAAAAGAATGCCGCAGCCGCAGATGCAGCCGAAGTTGCCGCCGAAGCCGCAGCCGCAGAAAGCGGCGATACCGCTCCTGCCGAAGTTCCGGAGGAAACAGCAGCCGAGCCGTCTGCGTCGCGCGGCAGACCAAGAAAGAAAGCTGTTTCAGCCGCAGACGTCACCGTCAGTGCCGACGATGATTTTGAAGAGTTCAACCCTACTACGGATATAGACGGCTGAGTAAAATATGAGAATATCCGAAATTTCAAAATACAAAGGCAAAACAATGTGCGTCGTATTTGACGGCGGCGAACGCCTTTATATACATGACAGCATACTTTCGGAATATCATCTTAAAGAGGGAATGGATATTCCCTCTTCTGCTGTGAAAGAGATAGAAAACGCCAATACTTACCGCAGAGCAAGGGAACGCGCCATGTATCTCCTTGACGGCAGAGACTACAGCTTTATGGAAATGTATGAAAAGCTCGAAGCGAATTATTCCGAGGATATCTGCCTGAGGGTGTGCAAGGACCTTGCAGCGCTGCATTTTATAGATGACAGGCGCTATGCGGAAGCCCGTGCGCGTGAACTGTTTGATATCAGGCATATGGGAATGTTCAAGGCGAAAACAGAGCTGAAGCGCAGAGGCATACCGGACAGGATAATAGATGAGGTCATCGCTCCTTATGAGGACGAGGAAAGCTCCTTTGCGCGGCTTGAGGAGTTGGTGGAGAAAAAGTATGAGCGTTATCTTACCGATGAAAAGGGCGTAAAAAAAGTCAAGGGCGCACTTTTCAGGCTGGGGTATTCATACAGTGAGATAAATGCCGTCCTTGATCTTTACGATCTTGATTTTGAGGAATAAGGCGTTCCGGGCGGTATCTGCCGGAAGTTGTTCTGCATTTATAATTTTTTCAACGCACCAATAAATGATAATTTAGCGGGGAAGCCCCCGCGGGCAATGTCACCCCCGAATTAAGTTTAAATAAATAGTCAAATATAGGATAGCCCCATCAAGGGGGCGGGTATGTTTGGCATTAAACCTTTAGTATCTAAATTCTAAACACTAAATGATAATTTAGCGTACTAAATAAGAGTAATAATAGCTGGTCGAGCTGAGCCCAGCTCGCAGGGTCAAGGGGCAGCGCCCCTTGCCGCGCTCCGCAGAGCGCGGAATACCCCCTTAAAAAGAGCTCCGCAAGGGGTGAATTGAAGCCGCTTTAGTGGCTTCAAGAGGGGGCTGCCCTGCGATAGA
>CANQXX010000070.1 GCA_947627905.1 uncultured Clostridia bacterium | reverse complement strand
GGCATTGCCTTCCTGCTACTTCTTTTGCTTTTCTCATATCTCTATTATATCATATTGCGCTCTATTTGTCCACACCTCTCCTCAGCCGGACGTAGAGAAAATTTTATTTATTAATTTTTAAAATACTATTCCATTTACAAGGAAAATGTGGTATACTAAATATGAAATACTGAAAGGAGAGCTTCCTTTTTACGGAAGCGATTGCTATTATGAAAACTTTATGGCGCAGTTTATTTATCGCAGCGGTATCCCTCGGCGGAGTGGCGTTTGTCCGCATAATTGCCGAGATCTTTAAAAGAGAAAATAAAAAATATATCGACATCTGAACGATGCCGTAACCGGAGTTGTAACATTCTATGAATAAATATCAGAAGCTGGCAGGCAATACGCTGATCTTTGCGATCGGCAGCTTCGGGGCAAAATTCCTGAGCTTTTTCCTGATAAGACTTTATACCGGCTGCCTTAATACCGATGAATACAGCACCGCCGATCTTCTCTATCAGACGGTGAACGTACTTTACCCCATAGTTACCCTCAGCATGGCTGACGCGATCATACGCTTCGGAATGGTGAAAAGCTATGACAGCCGTTCCGTTTATACCACGGCGATAGTTTCTACGGTAATGGGACTTGCAGTCTTTGCGCTGCTTTCTCCGCTTTTCAATCTGTCGGGAATGTATCAGGGATATTCTTTCCTGCTGTATGTATACTGTTATTTTTCCTGTTTCAGGCAGCTTGCTTCAAACTTTGTGCGCGCAAAAGGATATGTCAAGCTGTTTGCGGCGGACGGTATACTGTCCACACTGACGATAGTAATATGCAACGTCATATTCCTTGTGTTCCTGAAAATGGGGATAACGGGATATATACTGTCAATAATAGTTTCCGACGCGCTTTCGTTTACCGGACTTACTTTGATCGCCGGACTGCATAAATATCTTGATATAAAATACTTTACCAAGAATATTTTCAAGGAAATGATAAAATATTCCGCGCCGCTAATACCGGCATATGTGCTCTGGTGGGTAACGTCGGCTTCGGACAGGTGGTTCGTTATATCCCTGAAAGGCGAAGCGGAAAACGGCATATACAGCGCAGCTTATAAGATACCGTCCCTGCTGATGATGTTCACGACGCTTTTCTTTCAGGCGTGGCAGATGTCCGCTATCGAAAACCGCAACGACGCCGGACTGAGCAGATTTTACAGCAAGGTCTACGGCGCATACAGTTCTCTGCTGGCAACAGCTGCGGCAGGGATAATCCTGCTTGTAAAGCCGCTTACATATCTGCTGGTGGACAACGATCCCGAAAAGAATTATGTTTTCGGATATCACTATACTCCGATACTGGTAATAGCAATGGTTTTCCAGTGCCTTTGCCAGTTCACTTCAAGCGTTTACAACGTAAAGAAAAAGACCGTGAACGCCATGCTCACAAGCCTTATTGCCGCAGTAGTGAACATTATACTTAATTTCCTTTTCATACCGAAATGGGGCGCTTACGGCGCGGCTGCCGCAACGGCGGCGGCTTACGCTTCCTGCTTTGCGGTAAGGATATTTGACGTAACAAATCTTATACACTTCAAAGCCGGTCATGTCAGAATGCTGATAAACGCCCTGCTGATATGCGTTATGGCAGTTATTGCAATAACCGAACCAAAGCTCGTTTATCTGTGGCTCATACTGCTTTTCCTGCTTACTGCGGCTTTCAACGCAGGAGCGGTGATAAGCACATTCAAAAAGATACTTGAACGCAAAAACGCATCAAATTCATAAGGAGAGATATTATGGGAATCAAATTCAAGGAGTTTCACAAGGATTACGAACGGTGGGCATGGCAGATAAATGATAACATTTCCTATCATGAAGATATTAAAATGTTTTCTCTGACAGCCAAGGACACAAGCTATGTTCTGGGAGTTCTGGACGACGGCTATATCGTTCACGGATATTTCGGAAAGAAGATACCAGACGACGACCTTACATATCTTCTCCGCCTTACGGAAAATCCGTGGACGCTTAAGACCAATATGCGTGACAAGGGAACTTTCATGGACGCCACCGCTTTTGAATATCCCTGCCACGGAACGGGAGATTACCGTGAGCCCTGCCTTATGGTAATGGACAGTGAGGGCATGACAACCTGTGACATTCGCTATGTTTCCCATCAAATTTACAAGGGCAAGCCTGCTCTTGAAGGACTTCCGGCAACCTTTGCAAACGAGGACGAGGCGGAAACTCTTGAACTGAACTGCATTGATAAGCATACGGGGCTTGAAGTTGTCCTTGTATATACGGCTTTTGAGGACCTGAACGTCATCACAAGAAGCGTTCGCCTTAAAAACGGCGGAAGCGCTCCCCTGAACGTAAAGCGTGTGCTTTCCGCCTGTGTTGACTTTGACAATGACGGTTACGATCTTATCACCCTGAACGGAAGCTGGGCAAGAGAACGCATCGTAGAGCGTTCAAAGCTCCACCACGGAAAACAAGGTATTGATTCGGTAAAGGGTGAATCCTCCCACCAGAACAATCCGTTCATGGCACTTGTTTCACATAATGCGGACGAGGATATGGGCGAAGCATACGGATTCAACTTTGTTTACAGCGGAAACTTTTTCGCTCAGGCGGAAGTTACTCAGCATAAATACACCCGCGCGGTAATGGGGATAAATCACTTTGATTTCAACTGGCTCCTTGAACCGGGCGAAACTTTCACCGCACCGGAGGTTGTAATGGTCTACTCCTGCGAGGGCATAGGCGGAATGTCAAGGACTTTCCACGACTTGTACCGTCAGCACCTTATCCGCGGAGAATACAAGGACAAGCGCCGTCCTATCCTTATAAACAACTGGGAAGCCACATACTTCAATTTCGATACCGACAAGCTCATAGACATTGCAAAACAGGCTTCAAAGCTCGGCATAGAAATGCTTGTTATGGACGACGGCTGGTTCGGTCACAGGGATTCGGACAACAGCTCCCTCGGCGACTGGTTCGTTTACGAAAAGAAATTAAAAGGCGGTCTGAAATACCTTGTTGACGAGGTAAACAAGCTAGGAATGAAATTCGGCATATGGTTCGAGCCGGAAATGATCTCCCCGGACAGCGAACTTTACAAGGCTCACCCCGAATGGGCAATACAAGTTCGCGGACGTGAGCTTACCATGTCCCGCGAACAGTATGTGCTTGACTATTCAAATAAGGAAGTCCGCGACTATGTTTACGGCATGATGAGAAATATCCTTGACAGCGCGAATATCGAATACATCAAGTGGGATATGAACCGTCAGCTTACCGAAGTAGGCTCAACATCTCTGCCGAAGGAACGTCAGCGCGAGCTCTGGCACAGGTATGTTCTGGGCGTTTACGATCTGATGAACAGGCTTACCACCGATTATCCGCACCTTCTTCTTGAAAACTGCTCCGGCGGCGGCGCAAGATTTGACCCGGGTATGCTCTACTATTCGCCGCAGATATGGTGTTCGGACGATACGGACGCTATAGAACGTCTTAAAATACAGCACGGAACTTCAATATGTTATCCTGCTTCCGCAATGGGCGCGCACGTTTCAGACTGTCCTAACCACACTGTAGGACGTTCAACGCCGTTCTCCACAAGAGGAAACGTTGCAATGGTGGGTACTTTCGGATATGAGCTTGACATAACAAAGATCTCTCAGGAGGACAGGGACGCTATCCCGGCTCAGATAGAGGCTTTCAACAAATATAATCCTATCATAAGAACGGGAGACCAGTACCGCATAGGAAATATTTTTGAGGACAATATGTGGGACGCATGGATATTTGTGGCAAAGGACAAGTCCGAAGCGGTATTCACATTTGTTCAGGTGCTCGGCAGACCTAATTACCGCAACAGACGAATAAAATTAAAAGGGCTTGATCCGGACGCCATGTACAAGAACATGACGAGCGGCGAGGTCCACAGCGGTGCTGCGCTGATGAACGCCGGAATTTTCATAGGACTTCACGGTGATTTTTCTTCGGAAGTTATCCATTTTGTAAGGCAGTAACAAGGCAACAAATTATATAGTGTTGAGAGTTGAGACAAATGATAATTTGCGGGGAAGCACAAATTTATTGATCTGTGTTGCCAAACAGCTCACTGGGCTGTTTGGCAAGGTTTAAGCTATATTAATCGTTAGTGCCAAGGGGAACGCTCTCTCTTGCAGAGCGTTCCCCTCTTTCCAACAGCTATAGGCTGTTGGAAATTCACCCCTTTGCAGAGCGCTTTGAAAAAAAGGGGAATTTCGCCGTCTGCGGACGGCGACAAGGGGCTCTGCCCCTTGACCCCGCGAGCTGGGCTCAGCTCGACCA
>CANQXX010000069.1 GCA_947627905.1 uncultured Clostridia bacterium | reverse complement strand
TTGCGAAGCCAGTTCGTTTCTTAATTTATTTTTCCATAGGGGGCTTTTGTGCTGTTCGTACAAATTGGTGCAGTTCATATCCGGACGGAGGTTTGATTTTTACTGTTTCTTTACTGCTTTCTTAACCGGTTTCTTTACGTTTTTGTGATATATTATATTTATGAAAAAACGGTGCTGATGAGGTAAGAGCAGGTTTATTAGGATCATTACAATATCGTAATGTTTTGCAATGCAAAACGAGCGACAGATATCCGGATATGCTGTATAATAATGATATGCGGATATATGCTGCTTCCGGACGCTCTTTGATTTGATATTGATGTAAACAGCAGAAATTTACAGCATATATGCCTTTTATCATAAAATATTTGTATAGATGTGACAATTGACAAAAAATATCATTGATTGTATAATTGTATTAGAATGATAGTACAATCATGAAATTCAAAAAAGATATTGACAAGTTGGTCAGTGTATGATATTATATGATGTATAATATATAAATTTCTTCTTGAAAGGATAATTATTATGAAAGCAAAAAAGATAATAATACCGATCGCTGTTGTTGCCTGTATCGCCGGTATAGGTGCAGGTGTGATCGCGCTGAGTAATTCCGCATCGCAGGTAGCATATGCGGATACGGTGCAGATAAGCAGAAAAATGCTGGAGGATAAGATCTCGGTAAACGGAACTATAGAAAGCTCAGAAAAGAAAAATGTATATGCAAGACTTAATTATCAGATAGAAAAGGTAAATGTTTCGGTGGGCGATATCGTTAAGGAAGGCGATGTCCTTTGTACGATAGATACCGAAGAACTTCAGCAGCAGATACTTCAGCAGCAGGCGTCCGTAGACAGCAGCGGGGTAAATTCGGAATATAATTTATCCGAGGCGGAAAGGCGCTATCAGGAGGCTCTTGACGAATACAACAACGGTGAAAATACCGTGATCCTTAACGCCAAAAAAGCTGTAGAACAGGCGGAAAAATCTCTTGCGGAAGCTAAAAGACAGGAAGCCTCCGGCAAAACGACCGGTATACCGTCCAACACACAGAATGCTGACGCGAATGTAGAAAATGCAAAAATGGCATATGAAAACAGCAAAAAGGCTTATGAGGACGCTGAAAAGGCTCTTAAGCCGGAAAATTACTCCGCAGAAATGAAGTCTTTGAAAGAAAAATTAGATAAGGCAAAAGATGATCTTTATAAGGTCGAAAATGATAAATACATTGTTGAAATAGATCATGCAAAACATGATTTTGATGAAGCTAAAAAGGTTTATATGGAAGTTACGGCAAACAGCGCATATTATGATGCGGGATATATTGAGAGCGTGACCAGCAATTATACCAATACAAAAGCCGAATATGAAGCATTGCAGAAAAAATATGACGAGGACACGCTCAGGGAGCAGGCAGAGACTTTGCAGACGCAGTTTGATTCGGCGGTAGAATCACTGGAAAAAGCCCGCGATAATGCGAAAATAAATATGGATAATGCAAAACTTTCATATGATAATGCGGTCGCAGGCAGGGATAATGTTATAAAGCAGAATGAAGATACGGAGGAAAGCTACAGTATTGCAGTAAAAAATGCGGAGGACGCTCTTGAAGCGGCTAAAAATGATTACGATCTTGCCGTTCGTCAGGCGGAAACGGAGCTTTCTTCACTGAAAAAAGCTGCGGAACAGCAAAGGACTGTTTCCGGTCTTAATGATCCGCAGGTCATAATTCTTGAAAATCTTAAAGATAAACTTGAATTTGCCACGGTTACCGCTCCGTGCGACGGAATAATTACGGCTGTAAACGCCGAAGAAGGTGCTGCGGCGGCAGGCGTTCTGTTTACAATAGAAAATATCAGCGATCTTAAAATTTCTGCAGCGGTAGGCGAATATGATATTCCTTACATAAAAGAGGGAATGGATACGGTGATCCGCTGCGACGCTCTGGGCGAAGATGAATTTTCCGGCAAGGTGACAAGTGTTTCAAAAACACCGGTATCTGCAATGTCGTCACAATCGGGAACAAGTTACAGAATAGAGGTCAGCATTGACGACGATGATGACAGGATACTTGCCGGAATGAGCGCAAAGCTGAATATAATCAGCAGCAAGAAAGACGGCGCGCTTACGGTAACATATGACGCCCTTACCACAGATGAGGACGGAAACGATGCTTTGTATATTGCGGAAAAGGGTGAGGACGGACTTTACAGAGCAAGGCTTGTTAAAGTTGAGGTAGGTATGGAGACCGATTACGAGATAGAAGTTATTTCGGACGAGCTGAAAGAGGGTATGTATGTTCTTACCGACACATCAACGGTCATTGACGGAAGCGTGGTAATGATAGACGAATCGGAGGCGCAGGCGGAATGAGCGGCAGACCTATCATTACAATGAAAGGGATCGTAAAAAGTTTTTACATAGGCACTCCAAATGAACTGGAGATACTTCACGGATTGGATATAAACGTTCCGGAAGGACAGTTCGTTTCGATAGTAGGCGCATCCGGCTCGGGAAAATCCACGCTTATGAATATCATAGGCGCGCTTGATAGGCAGACTGCCGGTCAGTATATCCTTGACGGTATAGATATTGCCAAGATAGACGATACCGAACTTTCAAAAATACGCAACAGGAAAATAGGATTTGTTTTTCAGACGTTCAATCTTATTGCAAGGACTTCGGCGGTAAAAAACGTGGAGCTTCCCATGCTGTACGCCGGGATACCGTCCAAGGAAAGAACAAGACGTGCGAAAGAGCTTCTGGAGCTTGTGGAGATGTCGGACCGATCATCACATATGCCGAACGAGCTTTCGGGCGGACAGAAGCAGCGTATTGCCATTGCACGGGCTATGGCTAATGATCCTGCGATCATTCTTGCTGATGAGCCTACCGGAGCGTTGGATTCAAAAACAGGACGTCTGGTAATGGATATATTCCATAAGCTGCACAAGGAACAGGGAAAGACCATTGTTCTTATAACTCACAATCCGGAGCTTGCAGCGGAAACGGACAGGATAATAACTCTTTCTGACGGCAGGATAGTCGGAGACAGCTTTTCGGAAGGGGAGGGAAAACAGTCATGAATTTAGGCGAAAATATAAAAATGGCTTTTTCTTCTCTCAAAGCCAACAAAATGCGTGCGATACTCACAATGCTGGGTATCATAATCGGAATAAGCTCGGTAATAATGATAGCAACAATGGGAAATATCATGGAAAACAGCGTAATGGATATTTTCAATTCTCAGGGCGGTTCAAATCTTGTCGGCTTTCAGATAATGATGAAAGATGACGCGGTAAGGAATTACTATACAAGCGATGACCTTATTACCGAAGAAATGGTGGACAAGATAGGCGAGCGATTTGCAGATGATATTGATGTCGTTTCAATATCAAACGGTTCGGAAAGCGCTTCAATGCGTTTTCACAGGGAAGATCTTGATCTGGTAGTGTATGGGGTAAATCCCGGTTATATACGTCAGTCCATGACGGAAGTTATTGCAGGAAGATACATAACCCAAAAGGATATCGACAAACGCGGAAGCGTCTGCGTTATCAGCGATAAGCAGGCGGAAAAGCTGTATGGAAGTCCGCGCGAGGCGCTGGGAAAGACTTTATCTTTCAACTGTATGGGCACAGGATATGATTTTACCGTTGTGGGAGTTTATGAATATAAACTGAACGGTCTTATGAGCGCAATGGTAAACATGACAGGCGAGGACTGGAACAATGAAGTATATATACCGTATACGGCTCTTGCAAAAATTGAAGGTGTAAGCGAATCAACGTTTTTCTATTTTTATATAAATATCAACAATGGAGTAGACGCCGAAAAATTTGCTTCAAGCGTTCGTGATTACATGAACAACCGTTGGTACCGTGACAATGACAGCATAGAGATATGGTATCAGACGGGTGAATCACAGATGTCCATGATGAGCGATGTAATGGGTATAATTTCGACTGTAATATCTGTAATTGCCGGAATATCACTTCTTGTAGGCGGCATAGGCGTTATGAATATAATGCTTGTTTCGGTAACGGAGCGTACTCGTGAAATAGGTGTACGAAAGGCTCTCGGTGCGCCTAACGGAGCTATACGCAGTCAATTCATCATAGAATCGGTGATAATCTGTCTTATAGGCGGTGCGGTAGGTATCGTTCTGGGAATACTGTTAGGAAATATTGCGGGAATAATTATCGGGACTATGGCGTCGCCGTCTGTTGGTTCAATAATACTGGCGGTATCATTCTCAATGGCGATAGGTGTATTTTTCGGGTATTATCCTGCTAATCGTGCGGCAAAACTTGATCCGATCGAAGCATTGAGATATGAATAAATGATAATTTGCGGGGAAGCCCCCGCGGGCTTTGTCACCCCCAAAGTAAGTTTAAACAAATCGTTTAAACGGAGTAGCCCCCTCAAGGGGGCGGGTATGTTTGGTATTATGCTTTTAATTACATATCTGTTTTTAATAGTTCGTACCTATAGTTATTCGACGAACGAGGGGACAAACCAAAAGGGAAGGGGAAAACCGGGAAGCCTAAAGAACGCGGCGGTTTTCCCCTTCCCTTTAT
>CANQXX010000068.1 GCA_947627905.1 uncultured Clostridia bacterium | reverse complement strand
GGAAAAGAGGTGAGGTAAAGGAAAGAAGGGCGCGGGGAGAAAACCTTAAGGAGAGGGGGAAAACGCGCGGCGCACTAAAGTCTCCAATTAAGTTTTCCCCCTCTCCTTTTGGTTGTCTCCCCGATCTGCGAATAACTATAGACTTGAACCATTAAAAAACAATCGTGTAACTAAAAGTTAAATTATCATTTGTCTCAACTCTTAAATATAAACTTCTGTTGATTTAAAATAAAAGCGTCTCCGCGCAAAACACACGGAGACGCTTTTATGTCAGGAGCTTTACCTGAAATCTATTTTGACCGAAAAAGCCGCTTGGGGGCACGGCTTGACGATCCCACGATTATTTTCCGGCGGTCATACTGATAAACAGATCGTAATCCTCTTCTTCACCGAACATTAAAAACAGCGTTCTGCAAATAGAATCATAACTTTCCGCCGTAAGTCTGTAAGTTATCCTTTCCTGCGGAGAAGAATGTTTTGTCGTCACCATGTCTCCGCTGTCGGTAATGTAAATGCTGTAAAATACTTTTCCGGAATCCTTGTCAATTATTTCGATCATGAACACCGAACTGAATCCGGAATTTTCTTCTGTGGGGGAATTTTCCGCGGCTTCTTTTACAAGTCCGAGAATGTCCGCAGAATCTGTGCCATTCTGATTTATAGCGCCTTCGCCGGAAACGACGTTATCCATGTCAAAATAAGGAGTTATCTCAACATCCACGCTTTCCGGGTCAATATCTTTTATATCCGGGATATCTTTTATTCCCTCAACGGAAATATCCGGATAGCCGATATTTTCTGCCTCTTGTCTATCCTCTTCATCTTCTGCCGGAATGGTCAGATACGGTCCTTGCCCCGAAATATAGGCTATGCCTGTGTCCTCCTGTACGGGATCATCTGCGCTTTCATCTTCGGGAGCAGCTTCTGCCGCAGGCGCTGCCGGGTCAACCGGGTTGTCCGCAGCGTCTCCTACTGCTGCTTCAAGTTCTTCATCTTCGCTGAAACCTTCCGGGATATCTATAAGCTCCGGAACGCTTGCCACATCGGTGGTTATTTCGGTAGTTATCCTTGTAAGGCTCGTTTCGGCAGACGATTCTATATTATCCTCCCTTACGTCAAGGACTACCCTTATTCCTATAACGCATACTATGCAGGCGGCAGCCGCCATTATTCCTGCCGTTACTTTATTGCTGATGCGGAAAGGTTTTTTTTCGATCTCGTCTTCGGAAAGATCGTTCAGAAGATTTTCGGTCCTTTTATAAAAGCTGTCCGAGATTTTAATGCTGTCCATAGCGTCTTTATAATCCTTGATCGACCTGCTCATCTTCATCAAACCCTCCTATCATCATTTCTTTAAGGAGCGCTCTTCCTCTGGAAAGAAGAGTGCCTACCGTTGCAGGCTTTTTGCCCACTATGGCGGATATTTCCTTTATGGAATATCCGTCGTAATAAAACAGGTGTATAACGGTCCTGTACTTTTCGGGAAGCGACAGGACCGCTTCCATGACCTCGCTTTTTTCATCTTCCGTGCTGTCCGTTCCGGACTGATCGGTATCATTCAGCGTGACTGTTCTGGTTATCCAGCCCGATCTAAGGTGATTTTTGCTTTTGTTTATAGCCGTTCTCAGCAGCCACGCTTTTTCATGCTCGGGACTTTCAAAGCCTTTTCCGCGCTTGAGAAGCGATACAAGAACGTCCTGCGCGATATCTTCCGCGTCGAAGATATTCCGCACATAAGTATAGCAAAGCCTTATAATGGTCTGGGAATAAGTATCCAGAATGTACTGAATATAACCGTCGGTGCCGTAGCCGGCGATATTTTCAGGATACATTTTATTTCCCCCAAAGTACGGCATTTTACCGTACAGAAATATTATAATATGGATATTTCAGCGTAAAGCGTTTTTGCTTTCTGTAATGAATACAATCCAAAGGGCGGATTTTTTTCATTGCATGAAAAAATTTTTTGTTAATTTTTTGTGAACCGTTTTTACTTTAATTAAGGTCTGGTATAGAATTTATCGAACCGCCAACCGTTCTCGGTGTTTACCATATGGTAAATGCGGGCTTCTCTCCACGCTATATAAGGATCATCGGAATGACCGTAAAATATGGTTTCCTTTAAAAAGGCTTCCTTGTCATCGGAGCAGATCGGTGCAATATTGCTGCCCATATACATGATATTGCTTGAACCATCAGCGTATATTTCCTGCAAATTACCGTTTTCGTCAATAAAACCATACATTACGGCAAATTGGTATGCCTGATCGTATGTAAATCCCTCGCAGATCTCAGCAAGAAAATCTTCCGCCGTATGGGTACTTACATATTCCTCATCAAGATAATGTTCATACTTAAAATATTTGTCTGCTATCGCTCTTGCTTTGTCATAAGCCTGTTTCTGTTCGTCGGAAAGCCCGTCCAGTTCTGCACCGTGTGAAATAAAAAATTTTCTGCCGATAGTTCCCACGCCTGTTTCAAATTCTACGCGGTATGCTCCCGCATCAAAATTTTCAGCCGACAAAAGTTCTTTTGGAATTTCGCAGTCGCCGCCCTTTTTTGCTTTTATAACGGTATTTATTTCGTAGGATGAACTTCCGTCCGCAAATGGAATTTCTGTAAATTTGCCGTCTTTTTCTTCGCGGCAGATCTTTGCGGATATTATCGCTATATCCTCATCGGTGAAATTGCTGAAGCTGCACATAAGATTTTCTCCCCAGTAGAAAAAGTTTGCATCATCGTAAGGATAAATTTCACGTTCCGACTTTAACTTGGGTTTGTCCCGCCATGTACTGTTGTCAAGGACTGTGCTGCAATAAAATATCAGATCCTCCGAATCGTTTTGCCGATCATAGCTGTATTCACAATATTTTAGATTGACATCGGGGCAGGCTGTTACAAGAAAGTCAATATCGGAATCACGGTAATTTTTTACGATTATTTCAACGTCGGTAATATCTGAATCATTTATTCCCGCTATTGCCTGCGGGTCTATGCTGTCGTTTTCAACAGAAAGATAAGTTATATTTTCATTCAGCCCGTTAAAAGGATATTCGCCGGAATAATTGCGGAACGTGATATATCCGACCCTTTTGTAGCTGCTCAGATCGCCGCCCATATAATTGTCAAAATAGATCTCTTTATCAATATTGCTGAAGTCACATTCGCCGCTGTAATCCGCGATAGTAAGCACCCACGGCGAAACGTCGTTTACAAAATTTATGTTACGTCCGTCAACGCCCGAGAGAACAAGTCCGTGTGCATGGTTGATGTAATCATTGCTTATATTTTCAAAGGGATCGTCCGTGTCGGGAAATTTGTCCATATCAACATAGATCGTTTTGTTTTCGTACCTGAAACCATGTTCGTTAAAATAATTTTTTATGAATGTTTCATCATCAATAAAAGTGACCGAATTTTCGTTTTCATCATCTAAAGGCGGAGGATAATCCCCCGGCAGCCATTCGCTGAAAGTCGTTTCTGACACGGTTTCCGAAGTCTCTGATGTTGTGGAAGTCTCCGATGCTGCGGAAGTTTCCGCAGTTGTTTCGGGAATTTCGGGGATATCTTCCGCCGCACAAGCCGAAAGCAGAAGCGCGGATAAAATTACTCCAAAAAATTTTTTATTCATAAAATTACCCCCCATTAAACTGATATCAATACCATAATTGGAATATATCGAACCGCCAGCCCTTTTCGGTTTTGACCATATGGAAATTACTTTCCTCATACCAAGTAAAATACGGGTAATCTTCATGTCCGTGAATAATTATACTTTTGAAAATGATTTCATCATCATCGGAATATATCGGCTCAAAACATACATACTGGTAAGTTAGATCACTGCCGCGGTCACCGTCCGTTGCTGCAAGTGCGCCGTTCTCGTCTATATATCCGTACTCACGGGAGAGAGAAACGGCAATATCATCGGTATAGACTTCCCGTATGGGAGCAAGAAATTCCTCGGCGGTATGTTCAGACACATATTCTTCCGACAAATGCGCGGAACAGCCAAAATAACTGCTTGTTATTTCTTTTGCTTTATCGAAAATTTCTTTCTGTTCGTCGGTAAGAAAATCCTTGTCATTTGTATTGTCAATGAAAAAATTACCGGAAAGCGTTCCGTAACTTGTTTCAAATTCAATTTTATAAACTCCCGTTTCGCATTTGTCATAAGGGAAAATATCCTTTGGGATTATAAAATGATATTCTGTTTCCGGGTCGATCTCAATATCTGCGTTAAAGGACGTATTCCCGTCAGCAAAAGGCATTTCCGCAAGTTCGCCGCCGTTGTCACGGTAAATTTTTACCGTATTTACCGTTTGCGTTTCGTCCGTGAAATTGGAGAAAACATTTACAAGTTCGTTTGTATGACGCCACGAATCGTAAACATAATTATTGTTCAGTTCTCCGGCTGCCGAATCAAAACTTTCGCCCCCGGCGCTGCCGTTTATATATAAATTAGGGTAGAATACCAGTCCCTCGGTGGGATAATTTTCATAGCTCCAAGGGGAATCGTCCATATTATATGATATCTCCATTGCAGGAAAGGCTTTTGCAAGGATATCCATATCGGAACTTCTGTAATTTCTCGTCCGCATAAACACTTCGTTTACGTTTGAACCTTTTAAGACGCCGGCAAGTTTTTCACAGTCTATATCATCATTTTCAAGCCATAAATAAGTCAGATTATCACATTCTTTGATAAATTGCAGATCGTCCTCGGAATTATAATTGTCAGATTCAATTCCGTAAATATTTTGCATATCTGCAATTGCGCTGAGATCGTATCCGCCTTTGTAATTCGTAAAACGCAGAATGTCTTTGCTTTCGCTTCTTTCATTCATAGTGGAAAGATCGCCGCCCATATAATTGTCAAAATAAATTGTTTTATTGATATTGCTGAAGTCGCATTTTCCGCTGTAGCCGGCGATAGTAACGCTCCATGGAGAAATATCGTTCACAAAATTTATGTCGCGGCCGTCCACGTTTGAAAGGACAAGTTCGTATGCATGGTTGACGTAATCCTTGCTTATATTTTCAAAGGGATCGTCCGTGTCGGGAAATTTGTCCATATCAACATAGATCGTTTTGTTTTCGTACCT
>CANQXX010000067.1 GCA_947627905.1 uncultured Clostridia bacterium | reverse complement strand
CTCTTGAAGCCACTAAAGCGGCTTAGACGACGCTTGCGTCGTTTTATTCACACCCTTGCGGAGCTCTTTTTAAGGGGGATTTCGCCGTCTGCGGACGGCGACAAGGGGCTCTGCCCCTTGACCCCGCGAGCTGGGCTCAGCTCGACCAGCTATCGTTTTTTTTATTTTGTTCCGCTAAATTATCATTTAACGTTACTTTTTTGGTGACAAAGTCCGCGGGGGCTTCTCCTCAATTCCGATTTGTCTTGATCTATTTAGCCATTTGCCGCGGCATGACCTTACTGTTCCGCATTTTCAGGCGCTTCCGGCTTGTCCTCTTTGGGCAGACGCCTGAAAAAAACTATCCCGAACGGTATAGTTATCGGCAGCGAGAGAAGCAGTGAAACAGGCTGAGCCTCCTGTATGCCGGCAAGTCCGCGGTAATGCACAAGTATCAGAAGCGCAGGAATGAAAAACAGTCCGCTTCTTAATGACGAAAGCACAGACGCTCCAAGCCTTTTTCCGGTGCTCTGGAAAAGCATTTCTATGACCATGCACGGCGGCAGCACAAGATGTGCCAGAGCCTGCAATCTCAATGCACGGACGCCTATATCTATTACCTCCGCGTCGTCACGGAAAATGCCTATTATTTCTCCCGAAAGGGCAATGAGCAATGTGCAGCCGACTATGATTATGCTTTCCGAAATTATGATCGTAAAAAGGAAAGCCTTTTTAAGACGGGCATATTTGCCTGCTCCGTAGTTGAATCCCGATACGGGCTGAAATCCTTGTCCTATGCCAAGTGCAATTGAAAACGCAAAGAAAATTACCCTTGTTACTATACTCATTGCGGCTACGGCAGCGTCTCCGTAAACCGCACAGCAGGAATTTAACAGAACGGTAGTAATGCTGTTCAGTCCTTGCCTTAGCAGGCTTGGGAAGCCGGTTGCTATAATATTGAAAAGCATGAATATGCTGCCTTTTTTAAGATATTCTATCTTCAGCTTTGTGTCCGTTCTGCCGGAAAAGAACATTCCCACAAGTATACACCAGCTTACTATCTGGCTCAGAGCGGTGGAAAGCCCTGCGCCTGCAATGCCCATATCAAGAACAAACATTAATATCGGATCGCAGATCATATTCAGCACGGCGCCTGTCATAAGTCCTATCATTCCGAGAGCCGCCCTGCCTTCATAGCGGAGTATATTGTTCAGCGTAAGGCTTGAGCTCATGAACGGCGCGGCTATAAGTATATATGTTATATAGGTCTTTGCAAAAGGAGCAATGGTCTCCGTGCTTCCAAGGAGAAATATTATCCTGTCAAGGAAATTAAAACATATTACCGTTATCAGAAGTCCGCACAGAAAAGAGCCTGCAAATCCAAGGGAAGCATGAACGGACGCATTTTCCGTATCGTGTTTTCCGAGAGCACGGGAAATAATGCTTCCGGAGCCCTGTCCGAACATAAATCCGAAAGCCTGTATAATAGCCATGAACCCGAACACCACTCCCACAGCTCCGCTGGCACTGTTGCCCAATTTGCCCACGAAAGCAGTATCTACAAGGTTGTATATATTGGTCACAAGCATTGAAACTACCGTCGGCACGGAAAGAGTTATTATAAGCCGGGGTATAGGTGTTTTTGTCATTTTATCGTACTGCGTCATGTTTATTGACCTGCTTGTCTGGCAGGCACTCCTCCTTTTTTATATGTTTAAAGCAAAAAATACAAAACCTGTTTTTATACTATATTAATTATAGGACAAAATCCCGTCCAAGTCAAGGGAGCACCGTTCCGCATACAAAAACGGCTGCCTTGTACAACAGGGCAGCCGTAATATCCGGAATATCACATAATAAACGGGTCTATAAATGAAAGATAGATATACAATATAAAAACTATCCACCATGGCAATGATCTTACAAGCACCGGAAGAGCCCGCGCTTTTCCTGCCGGCGTAGGACGGGTCATGTTTCCGCCTTTGACAAGAGATACTATGCCTATGATACCTCCGGCGATAAAAAATCCTATGCGCGCTGCTACTATCAAAAATATCAGCGGCATTTCACTTCCGCTTAAAGACGCAAGTTCAACATCCGTACCGTCCTGAGCTGCAGAATAGAATGACGGGGCAAAATACTGCATTGCATAAAGCATAAGCATCTGTGAGGTATTCACAAAAATATGGGTGAATATGGACGGTATTATAGAATTGTATTTTATCGTTACTATTGCAAGAGGGATACCGAGCAGAAATCCAAGGATAAACTGCTGATAATTCTGGTGCATAAGTCCGAATATCAGCGCAGAAAGAAATATTGCAAAGCGTTCGTTATATTTCCGCATCGACTGTAAAAGCACGCCTCTGTAAAGCAGTTCTTCGAGAACGGGTCCAAGCAGGCACGCATAAAAGCTCATTATTATATTTGCGCCGAAGGAAGTTGTTGCCGATATATCAGGCACAGCTGAACGAAGTCCGAATGACTGCAATATCATCTGAATGATAGCTGCCAGTATCCCTGCGGCAAATTGCAGACTAAGACAAAGCACAATGAGCTTTGCAACGGTGCTGCCGCTGTAATTTTCCCTGTTGGACGCCAGTTTTTTCAGGTCAAGACCAAACAGCTTTATTCCCAGCAGGATCGCTGCGGTCTCGCTGAGAATGGGCGGAATGATCGAAAGGAGCGTTGCTGCGATCTCATGATCCATAATTATTGCCGTTCCCCTTGCAAGCGCGTCGCTGCCGAAGCCGCCGCCGAGCAGGGCGCAGATCACCACTATGGCTCCTTTTCCGAGAATGTTGAATATTGCCATATTCAGCAGGATAACGAGAGCAGCGCGGCTGTATTTGCGCCGTATATATGTGCGTTCGTTACTGTCCGGAACGACCGTGACCTGCGGCATAAAGCCGTTGGTATTATCCATATTTCAGATCCCTTTCATTTTTTAATTATTGTAAATATTATATTACAATAATTACCTCTTGTCAAGGCGGATATCATTCAAAAGCAAATGCCGCGTGCGAGGCGCGGCATTGTGTCAGCTGTTAGGATAACGGTACTGCGTTATCAGAAATCCCGTACCATTGTCAACAAATTGTACTGTAAAATCTCCGCCGTCAATATAACCGGTCATTTCATGTTCGTCATTGAATTTTTCCTGCTTTGTATGATAAGTAATAGCCGGCGGATCCGCGTCAACGGGTTCATCCATTTCCGTAATAAAACATTTTCCGAGAGATTCGTTGTGCCCGCCGTCTCCGACAATGGTATAAAGACTGCCGTCTATGTCACGGTACTGCTGCGGCGCGGAAAGGAACATCCCGTCAACTATATCGGGAGCAAAATATTTTTCCGCATAGCTCCTCAGCTCATCGACCGTCGAAAACCTCGGATCGTCCACCTTGAAGAAATACTGGCTTGAATTGCCGTCCGCAGACGGTATTTCAACATAATTTTCATAATCGGAAACGTTCAGGCTGGTATCCTTGAAATACTGATATATATATCCTGCAACGGCGTACATCGCATAACCGTAATAAAGAGGATTTTCCCTGCTGCAGACTTCGTTCCGGCAATTAATCTTTGTGTTGAAAACATCAACTGTGTAGGTAACGACCGACGTGCTGAGACTGCCGTCCTCATTTACCGTGATCTTAGGGTCAGCCATGAACTTTCCCGTTTCGGACTGGAAAATATTCGTCTCCGGAATAAATCCCATCTCGTCTCCCGAAGAGTTTTCCCGCATATCGAATACACGGAACTCCTTTAATTTTCCGCCGGAAACGGTATACAGCCGGCATACGGAATAAGGCTTTGTCTCATCTTCCATTGAGGACAGATAAAAGTCTATTTTCAGGATATCCGGCAGGGAATTTTCACTTTCCGTTCCGCGGATAACGGTGCAGACGGTGCTTGCGTCATTCTGCGAATAAGGCAGATAGACCGTATATCCCTCCGGAGGAGTTACGGAAAATGTAGAAAACTTAAAATCCTTGTCTTCCAGCGTAAGTGTAAGACCGGTTCTTTTTTCGTCCGGCGCAGCGGTTATCATATAGTTGTCGCCGTAGACCTTGAAGTCGTAGGTATAATCGGTAAAGGGTGTTTCCGATATAGCTTCATCGAGACTGTTTGCCGCAGGATTACTCCGCACATAATTGGACGCGTCTGCCGGGTCAGATGATGTTTCTATCGAAATTGTTGACGGCCTTGTTCCGGCGCTGCAGCCGGATATTGCAATACATAAAGAAATTGTCAACGCCGCTTTAAATAAATTTAATTTTTTCGTAATTTTAGGCACTCCTTTCCGCAATATTTTTCCTGGTCTTGACTATCTGATAATATTATAACATTTTTTTCGGAAAAATTCAATTACAGATTGATTACAGTTTGATTACAGGAGTAACCATTTTGATATCATTTTGTAATAATTTCAGCAAAAAGTCTATTCCAAAGGGCGGATTTCTGTCATGAATGAGATTATCGCTTTCCTATTTTGTTCATATTATATAAAAATCGGCTGTAAAATTATATATGGAATTTTTTAAACCGCTTGAAATTATTCCGGACGTATTGTATAATAACAATGGGTATATACCTTTAAATGCTGTTCCGGAGGGAGATGATTTTCAGATAATGTTAAAAGCCATAGGTTCAAAAGTAGATATTCTTGGTTCCGGCAAAGGTGAAGCGTATTATTATCTTGTTTCCGATCTTCTTGAAAACGATCTTGTGCTTAAAATGAAAGATTTTACTCATCACGGCGATACTACCTGCTTTCAGCACTGTCTGAACGTTTCATATTATAATTACAAAATTTGCAGATTTTTTTCACTCAATGCAAGAGCTGCCGCAAGGGCGGGTCTGCTGCACGATCTTTTCCTTTATGACTGGCATACATACAAGCCCGACAAAGGGGAGCGCCTTCACGGCTTTACCCATGCGGAAACAGCTTTGAAAAACGCCAAAGATAATTTTTATATATCGGATCTGGAGAGCGATATCATCGGGAAGCATATGTTCCCGCTGAATATAACCGCACTTCCAAAGTACCGTGAAACGCTGATAATAACCTTTGTTGATAAATATTGCGGGCTTCTTGAAACTGTCATACCAAGAATGAAGAAGGTAGGAAAAAAGTTCCGCCGTGACGAAGAGGTCAGACATTCCGCATAAAATTTCATAAAGATATCAAGCTGCCGTATCTTTGATATGGCAGCTTGTTTTATAAATGGATATGTTGCAACATAAAGTTGATTTTGGTAATTAAATGATAATTTGCGGGGAAGCGCAAATTTATTTATCTGTGTTGCCAAACAGCTCACTGGGCTGTTTGGCAAGGCT
>CANQXX010000066.1 GCA_947627905.1 uncultured Clostridia bacterium | reverse complement strand
TTTAGCGGGGAAGCGCAAATTTATTTATCTGTGTTGCCAAACAGCTCACTGGGCTGTTTGGCAAGGCTTAAACTATAGTAATCGTTAGTGCCAAGGGGGCAGCCCTCAACCAAACGAAAGTTTGGTTTTCGCAGAGGCAGCCCCCTCTTGAAGCCACTAAAGCGGCTTAGACGACGCTTGCGTCGTTTTATTCACACCCTTGCGGAGCTCTTTTTAAAGGGGATTTCGCGCTTCTGCGAAAAACGAACTGCGTTCGTCTGCGCGACGGGGGCGCAGACAAATGCGAAGCATTTGTTTTTCCCTTAGACCCTGCGAGCTGGGCTCAGCTCGACCAGCTATCGTTTTTTTATTTTGTTCCGCTAAATTATCATTTAGTTTGGGCTATTTCATATCATCATGCTTTTTCCGATCTTATTTTTATCGCAAAAATGCTATCCGAAAGATATTTTCCGGGCGATGAGCAATATTCCTTATAATATTCAGGACAGTATTTTCTGACCAGTTTTTTTATCCCGAATATGTCGCAGGAGCTGCTCCGCACCGTTTCCGAAAACGCTCTTTCACAGGAATTGCGTATGCTTTCGGCAACAGCCTTTTCAAGAGTTTCATTTATTATACCGTAAGGATTTTCAGCCGTTTTTGTCTTTATGCTGATATCTGCGCTTACAACGAGCTTGCCGTTCCGGAAATCTGTCCGTAGCTTTGTGTCTGCGTCTGTTATGAATACCGCAGCCTGCCTGCCGTTTACGGATACCGGAACGGTTATCCTGTCGTCCTTTTCAAACTCATCTTTCAGCAGCTTTACGCCGATAACATCATCTTCCGGTATACTTCCGGATATCCCTCTTTGATCCGCAAGGACAAGTCCGTCAAATTCTATCCTTTTTTCTTTTCTGTTGGCGGAAATTACAGGTATCGCCGCTCCGCAGCCCTGTTTCCCCGTATGGGATACCACGTCTGCCGCGGAAGTATACACGGTTTTTCCCTGAGCCGCAGACGCCGACATTATATTAAGGAACTGCTCCGCGGAAAATGCACCCTCCTCCGGAAGAGTTTCCGCAGCTTCGGCAGGATCGTCCGAATATACCACCGGGCAGGACGGCGATATGCTGCCGTCGGTAAAAAGTGACAGCTCGTCCGAGGGAGAGTTTATTCCTCTGCCTATTATAAGCATTTTTATATGACCGAGAAAAAGCCGCTTTCCGGTCTTTGTCTCTGCGTCCGCAAGCGCTTCGGATATTGTATATCCTCTGCCTGATACGGCTGTGCTGTTTGCCTTGCTGGTATCAGGCTCCGGCGAACCGCTCTCCGAACGATAGACTTGCAGAGATACCATATATATGCCGTCCCGTTCATCAAGCCCCATAAGCTGAACAAAAGCCCTGTCGTTCACCTCCGTTCCGCCGAAGCAGCCGGTCATTGAAATTGCAGTCAATATCAATACTGCAATAAAAATAATTCTTTTATTCACCTGATGTTTTCGCTTCCTTTCCGCAGAAAATAAGGACTGCCAGAGGTATCAGACCGGCAAGGAGCGCTACCGTCCAGCCCGAACAGATAATGCTGTATATTCCGGAGAAAGACCTGTCGGTCACAGTAAAGAAAACCGACAGCAAAAAGACAGCTGCCGCGGAAATAAGCGTGCGGAACTTTACCTGCGGGAATACTTCCCCTATAAGCCCTCCGGAAATATGCAGGAACAAAGCTATGTCTATCACCGCAGTCACGGTCCAGACTATAAGGTAAAGAGAATCTCCCCGCTGTATAAAGCCTGTTCCGCCGAATGTTCCCACGGTCAGGAAAGGATAATCGGTAAGTTCTGCAAAATCACCCAGAACAGCCGCTATAAGCACGGATATTCCTGCCGTAAGAGCGAGCTTTGCAGCGAGAAGTCCGTATATCCCCCGGCGCAGCTTCGACGAAACATTCTTTGCAAGAAAAGCAGCCGCGCATATCTCTCCGCTTCGTGAAAGATCGTCAAGAACGGCGCTGAAAAGATCTTCCGAATATTTTACGCTGAAGCTGAGATTTGCAGGATCAATATCCTTTGACGACGAGATCAGCATTACTGCGACAGAAACAATAAACAGCCAGAACAGCAGTACCGCGCTTCTTCCCAGAGCTTCTATCCCAAGACCGGCGCAGTAAACGCATACTATCAGCAGTATGCCTATCCACAGTGAGCTTTCCGCCGTGGGGAAAAACCTTGAGCTTAAAAAATCCCGGAAATGCAGCAGACTGTTCACACTGTAGAAAATAAAAAATACAAAGTACAGCACTGCGGCAGATATCCCGGCAGCTTTATTCTTTGCTATCACCGTTTCGGTCACTCCCCTGCGGAGCATTGCCACGGGAATAAGAAGCAGCCCCTGTATCAGAGCGGATATCACAGCCGCTTCAAGCTGTACGGTAAGGCTTCTGCCCTCCGCAATAAGCGGCACAAACGTCATAAATGTAAATACCCTGCACATGAACAGAAGCAGCAGGAATTGTCCCCAGCCGATATTTTGCCTGTTATCCATTAAGGTATCACTCTCCTTTGGAATTTTTTCCGTCCATGTCTACTCCGTGCAGCTTTTCCACCGAAACATTGCCCGAAGCCATGCGCCTGAAACCTACCCTTGTAAGCACATCACGCATTGCCTTTGGCGTAAACGGAGATATGGGTGACATTACCGGAACGCCGTAATTTTCCGCCGCGCAGATGTTCACAAGCATCACTGCCGCCAGAAGCGATATGCCGTACAGTCCGCATATTCCGCCTGCCGCAACGGCTATGAACCTGAGCACCGTGACCGGCTGATCAATGGACGGTATCACAAAGGACGCCGTTACAGATATTGCACATACAAGTAGCAGTGGATTGGATATTATCCCGGCTGAAACGGCCGCGTCGCCTATTATAAGTCCTCCGACTATAGAGACCGCTCCGCCGACGCTTTTTGGCAGGCGCACACCTGCTTCGCGGATTATCTCATAGAATATCAGCACGATAAACGCTTCCAGCGCTAAAGGAAGCGGCGCATTCTGTTCCGCGGCGGCAAGAGTTACAAGAAGCGTATGATTGAAAAGTTCCGGGTGGAACGTTACCGTTGCCGCATATACCGCCGGCAGGAACACTGCAAGAAAAAATGCAATATATCTTATCCAGCGTATCAAAAAAGCATAAAACGGTCTGAAATTATAATCGTCCAGCGTCTGGAAATTCTCAACGAACAGCGACGGGACTACTATTGCAAAAGGCGTTCCCTCAATGAGCAGACCTATCCGTCCCTCAAGTATCTTGGCGCAGAATACATCAGGGCGCTCGGTCACGGAAACTCCCGAAAAAACAGTTTTCTTTGTATTATTAAGGAACGGTTCTATATATCCGCTGCCAAGAACACTTTCAAGTGGAAGTTCTTCGAGCTGTTTCCGTATTTTTTTTACGAGCTTCATGGGAACTCTGTCCGCCATATATGCAAGTATAACGTCCGTATGGCTTGTCTTTGTTATCGGAAAGAGTTCAAAGCGCAGCAAGGGAGATTTTATCCTGCGCCTGACAAGAGACATATTTGTCCTTACCGTTTCAACAAATCCCTCATGAGAGCCGCGGATATTTCCCTCCGAGGAGGGTTCGCCTATGCCCCTTGTTTCATATCCCTGTACGCCGAAAGCAACAGCCGTGCTGATGCCGTCTATAAGCAGCACCGCAAAGCCGCTCATCAGGCGGCGGATAAGGTCACCGTACTGTTCGGGCATACCTCGGTCTATCGTCATAAGCATATTATTTTTGATATGCTCAAACAGCTGTTTCGGAGAATTGATTTTTCCGCCGTTCAATTCCGTCAGCGGAACGAGCATGAGATTGGTTATAGTCTGTGTGGAGACCAGACCCTCAAAGCACAGCAGATTGCATGGTATCCCGTTTATAAAAAATGGGTTTAGCAGCAGGTCTGAGCTTTTGCCGAGAATATTTTCGATGTTTGTTATATTTTCGTCAAGAGAAGCAGTCACAGGGACATTTTCAAATTCATACATATCGGGTATCATAATATTTCCCTCCGTTTTGCTGATATTATTTCCCGCAAATGTAAAAAAATACATAGGATTTTTTCGATTATAATGCCAAAAATAAATAACAGACTTTTGATGATCCCTCGTCTGACTTTAATCCGAATTATAAAAAGGAGATCTTTTTATGTCTGTCGTATTTATAAGAGCCGTAATACTGTATGTGCTGCTGATCTTCACGGTGAGACTTATGGGCAAGCGCCAGATAGGCGAACTTCAGCCGTCGGAGCTGGCTATAACCATACTGATATCAAACATCGCCACTCTTCCCGTAGAAGATACCGGACTTCCGCTGTTTACGGGGATAATCCCTATAATAACTCTTGCGGCGCTTGATGTGATAATGTCATGGCTGGGCATGAAAAGCAGGCTGATACGCAGGTTCGTCTGCGGAAAGCCTGTTATCATAATCAACGACGGAAAGCTCGATCAGAAAAGTATGCGCTCCATACGGTTCACTATAGACGATCTTATCGAAAGTCTGCGCAGCCAGAATATTTTTGATATAAGCGAAGTTCAGTTCGCAGTGGTGGAAACAACAGGCAAACTTTCGGTATATCAGAAATTCAAGAACCGCAATGTTACCAATGAAGATATGCTCCTTAAAGGCAAGGACGAAAACCCTCCAGACATAATAATATCCGACGGCGAACTTATTACGGAAACAATGGACCGCCTTTGCGTTACAAGGCAATGGGTGGAAAACACACTGAAAAAGGAAAAGACCACTGTAAAAAATGTTTTTATAATGACCGTTTCGCCGGATAAAAAATATTCCGTAATAAAAAAAGAGATATAAAGGAGTTCTTGATTTGAGCAGAGTAGTAACGGCATTTTCTATAATAGCGGCAATAATCGCATATTCGTTCTTTGCCGCATTTGCAATAAGGAATGAGAGCAGCGAGCTTATTTCAATAACAGAAGAGATAAAGGAACTGAATAAAATAAACGACGCCGTCAATGCAGACGCCGCCGCTGAAAAGCTTACAGAACAATGGTATGATTTTGAAAAGAAAATGAGCATTTTTGTCCGTGACGACAAGCTGAACGAGCTGAGCAGAGCGGTATCAAAGGTAAGACCGTATATAACCGACGCCAACGATGAACTCAATGCCGAACTTGAAAATATTGACCGTCAGTTATGGCTGATATACCGTTCCGAGCTGCCCACATGGTACAATATTTTCTGAATTTTTCAGGTTATCCTTAAAAAGGACTATGTTACAACAAAAGGTTTATTTTAGCGTTATTTATATTCACCGATAAATGATAATTTGCGGGGAAGCCCAAAATTTATTGATCTAATGTTGCCAAACAGCTCACTGGGCTGTTTGGCAAGGCTTAAACTATAGTAATTGTTAGTGCCAAGGGGGCGCCCTCTATCGCAGGGCAGCCCCCTCTTGAAGCCACTAAAGCGGCTTCAATTCACCTCTT
>CANQXX010000065.1 GCA_947627905.1 uncultured Clostridia bacterium | reverse complement strand
GAGGTTAATAGACGCCGTTCTTGATCCGAACGGCGGTATGTTATTTGACTTTGGCGCACTATAAACAATAATCATATGCAAGCGACACATCGCCGAAAACGACCGATGAAAGCCTGTTTCGTTCGTCGTGTCTCACATAGCTTTCGGCTGTGTAGGAATAGAGGATAGTGGCTTCGGCTTTTTCATCAAGTACGGCATCTACACATTCACGGGTGGTAGGATAGCGCTGTATCGCTTCTTTAGGATAGCGTTCGGAGATCATGCTTTCAAGAGCGTCGGAGCGTTCCACGGCGGCAATACTTTCAGCGTTTCCCGTAAACCCGTCAAGGGTAAGCCTTGCAAAACTCGTCTGGAAATATGGTACGGTGATCTTGTAGCCCTCCTGCTCCGCAAGGGAATAATCGCCTGTAAAATCAAGCACTACATCGGCGCCTCCGGCGGCGCGGACGGCAAAGTATTCGTTTCCGTCCTTGACCGGAACGAACTCATATTTTATACCGAGGCGCTCCGCAAGGGAAGCAAATATTTCGGGAAGTATGCCCTTAGCCTCTCCGTCCTTGAAATAGCTGTACGGCACACGCTCCGGATTGAAAAGAACTTTCAGCGTTTTCCCCGAATTATTAAGCTCGTTAAGAAAACTGCGTTCGCCGGCGTTCATGATTATATCTCCCGATTTGTCGGTCGAATAATAATTTTCATGAAGAACATCACGCCAGTTGGGGTCATGGAGATCCATTTCATTTATTGCGGAATTTATCTGTTTCATAAGATCGGTGCGATCTTTACGCGTACAGATATAGAACGGGCTTGCGTCAAATGATTCAAGAAGCCACTCATTTTCAAGAAGCCGCAGACTGCCGGTCACGGCAGCGTCAACGCCTCCGCTCTGGAGTGCGTCGGTAAGCTCGTCCTGATCGGCAAAATACTCAGGCTTGAAAGTGAAACCGTGTTCCTCCGCAAAGCGTTCAAAGTTTGCGTTTTTTGAATTGCCTTCGAGCATTCCCACAGATATGCCGTCGTAAGTGGAATAATCTCCTTCCACAATGGAATTATTTCCTGCTTTTACGGTGAAAATGGTAGAGTTAACGCCTATTGACTGATCGGAGAAAAGAAATTCTTCCTCACGTTCCGGCGTTTTTGAAACTGATGTGACGATATCTACCTCTCCGCTGCGCAGCATATCAAGTGCGTCGGCGTAGGAACCCTCATAACCGATATATTCGTATGACCAGCCGCCGTGTATAGCCAGCCTTTGCAGAAACTCGTAACCGTATCCGCTGCGGCGGCCGTTGCTGTCAACGATGTGATAGCCTGAAAACGCGAAGAAACCAACTTTGAGGACTTCAGGCTGCTCCGCCTCTTCTGCGTATGCGCTGAAGCATACAGGCATCAGCATCAGTGCGGCTATTATAAGGCTCAACAGGCGTAATTTTTTCATATTATTATCCTCCGGGTCACGATCTGGACCGTTATTATTCTTGGTGTCCGGCTGTCTGCTTACGAGCTGTCGGGATATATTTTTGTACAATATCCGGCAGACGTCCGTGTAACTATTCAATTATAACACAGATCCGGAATAAATGCAAGATATGTTATTTAATAAGGTTATGTTAGTTGATTTTATCATTTATTAACACCTCTTGCTGTGACATAGCTTTCATAAAAAACGTGTGTTTCAGCGCACTGCCGGACAGGCAGCGTGTTGAAACACACGGGGGAAAATGCTATAATATATTTGATCTTTGAAAAAAATATGTAAGATTTTCATATAGAAGTTGTGTATAAGTATAGGAAGTATCAAAAAGAGGTGCAATAAATGGAAGATAAAGATATAGTTAAATTATATTGGGATAGGAATGAACGGGCTATTTCGGAAACATCGGCAAAGTATGGACAGTACTGTACACACATTGCCATGAATATTTTGAATAACCGTCAGGACGCAGAGGAATGCGTCAATGATACATATGTCAATTCGTGGAATACCATGCCGCCGCATAAACCGGCACTGCTTTCCGCATTTCTCGGGAAGATAGTCAGAAATCTTTCTTTTAACAAGTACAGACATGAACACAGGCTAAAACGCGGCGGATATGAAATATCTCTTATCCTTGACGAACTTAACGAAATTGTTTCCGACAAGGAAAGTATCGAGGATAACCTTATCGGCGAAGAAATGACAAAGGCAATAAGCAAATTCATTAAAACGCTTCCCGATGAAAAAAGATATATTTTTATCCGCAGATACTGGTATTCCGACAGTATAAAAGCCATTGCGGATAAATGCGGACATACCGAAAATTCAGTCTCCGTTGAGCTTAGCCGTATCAGAAAGAAACTGAGCGATCATCTGAAAAAAGGAGGATACGATATATGAAAAAGGAAAAGTTTTATGACCTGCTCGGAAATATAGATGAAGACCTGATAAAATCCGCCGAAGAACCTCCGGCAAAAAAGCCGGAATTTACATGGGTAAAATATGCCGCTGCCGCAGCAGCCTGCATTGCAATATTTATCGGAGCAGGTGCTTTGCACAGATATTCTGACGCGGATATTTCGATCACTTCCGATACGGGTATGCCGATAACTTCCGGCGAAACGCCTCCGCTGCCGATAGAAACATATGCTTCGTCAGTGTCAACGGAAAGTTTTACAATGCCGCCTGTAACGGCTGAACCTGATCCTTCCGCACCAGTGCAGACCGGCAATGATACCGCCGTATCAACTGCCGCCGATATGCCTCCCGAAACTGCCGTGACCGTTCCGTCCGTTACCGCACACGATGATACAAACACCGTCACAACGGCTGATATGCCCCCGGAGGCCGTCACGGAAACAGCGCCGCCTGCGGAGACGTCAGCTTCTGTGCCTGAGTCCGAAAAAACCGAAACGGAAGTAACATATCCTCCTCTTTCTCCGGAAAATTACATAAGCGACAGCAATATGATCCGGCTAGCTTCTGCGAAATATCCTGAAATGCCAAAATATCCCGGCGGAAATGAAAATGACGATACCGCTTATGAAAAATGGAGCGATGCAAAAATAGCCCTGCGGCATCAGCCGGCAGGATACGACGACGGCTTTGATGAATTTTTTAAGAACAGTACGTCGGTTTTCCTTAAAAATAAAGGAACAAATAACAGTATATATTCTCCTCTGAGCCTGTATATGGCGTTGGGTATGTCGGCGGAGATATCCGGCGGAAATACAAGGCAGCAGATACTTGATGTGCTGGTGCATGATGATATAGATGTCCTCCGTTCGCACGCCCATTCCGTATGGCAGGCAAACTACATGGACGACGGAATGGCAAAATGTACTATTGCCACCTCGCTGTGGATGAACGATGATCTGTCGTATAATATGGATACCGTCGAACGTCTTGCAGGGAATTACTATTCGTCTGTATATTCGGGTAATCCGGCGTCCTATGAATATAACAAGCTCCTGCAGGACTGGATAGCCGAACAGACCGGCGGTATTCTTAAAGATCAGTTATCGAAAAATATAATGTCTCCGGAAATGGCTCTTACTATCGCTTCTACAGTAAGCTTCAAAGGAAAATGGAGCGAGGAGTTTTCAAAGGATCTTACCGGAACGGGAACATTCCATTCTCCTAATGGCGATATTGAACGTGATTTTATGAATAAAGAAACATTCGACTGTTATTATTGGGGCGACAATTTTTCTTCCGTTTCTCTCGGATTTGAAGAAAACGGAAAAATGCTCATAATTCTTCCGGACGAAGGAACGACCCCGGAAAAACTCCTTGATGATGAGCAGATCATTAGCTATATGACCGATCCGGATAAATACAAGAACAATAAATATCTTACCATAAATATGTCCATACCGAAATTTGATGTTTCCTCAAATCTGAACCTTACAGACGGTCTTGAAAAAATGGGCATTACCGACGCTTTTGATATTTCAAGATCCGATTTTACTCCGCTGACGGAGGATACCGGCGTCTTTTTGTCCTCAGCCAAACAAAGCACACGCGTTATAATAGACGAAGAGGGCTGCAAAGCGTCGTCAATGACTATGATCGCATATGCAGGAGCGGGTGAGCCTTCCGGCGATTATGTTGATTTTATCGCAGACAGACCGTTCATATTTGAAATAATAAGCGACACGGGGCTGCCGCTGTTCGTAGGCATTGTAAATAAGCCCTGAACGGACGGCGTTACTGCTCCGTAGCTGTATCTCTGACGTATATTTTATCGCAGGAAAGCTCTTTGTATGTGTTGAATATTACCGCCGCCGAAATTATTGCCGTCAGTATATCGGATACGGGCATGGAATAGAGTATTCCGTCCAGACCGAAGAAAATCGGCAGGATCACCGCAAATCCTACTCCGAACACTATCTCACGCACCATTGAAAGCATTGTTGAAGCGGCGGCTTTGCCCATAGCCTGAAGAAATATGAACGCCGCTTTGTTTACGCAGGCAAATATAATCATGCAAAGATATATCCGGAAGCCTTTTACGGCAAAATCGGTATAATACCTGCTTTCGTTTGCAGCGCCGAAAATATTTATCAGCTGCTTGGGGAATACCTCAACTATAATAAGCGAAACAGCTCCCACAATGCTTTCAGCTAAAAGCAGCATACCGAAAAGTTTCTTTACGCGTTCTTTAAGACCTGCGCCCATATTAAATCCGACTATCGGTATGCAGCCTGCCGCCATTCCTACTACAATTGATATAACTATCTGGAAGAATTTCATTATTATTCCCACCACAGCCATAGGTATCTGCGCATACTGCGGCTGTCCGAATATCATATCCTCTGAGCCGTATTTCCTTATCATATTGTTTATTGCTGTCATTGCCGCAACAAGGGATATCTGTGAAAGAAAGCTGCATATCCCGAGGGAGAGGGTATTGCGGATAATATTTTTATCCGGCAGGAAATCGGTTTTTGTAAGGCTGACTGTCTTTGTGCGGCAAAGATAAAATACCGCAAGAACGGCGGTAACTATCTGTCCCATAACGGTTGCTATTGCAGCGCCTTTCATGCCCATGCGGAACACGAATATAAATACCGGGTCGAGGATAATATTTATCACGGCTCCTGAAAGGGTGGATATCATTGCAAATTTAGGACTGCCATCCGCCCGTATAACGGGATTCATTGCCTGACCGAACATATAGAAAGGTATACCTGCGGTTATCCATAAAAAATATTCCTTTGCACAGCGGAAGGTTTCTTCATTTACCGTTCCTCCGAAAAGAGCAATGATAGGTTCGTTGAAGATAAAATATACCGCAGTCAGCAAAATTCCCGAAATTACCGACATTGAGACTGCATTCCCTACGCTTTTCTGCGCGTCCTGCGGTCTGTTCCTGCCATGGCTCAGACTTACGAAAGCGCAGCAGCCGTCGCCGATCATTACCGCTATGGCAAGCGCTATCACGGTCAGCGGGAATACTACCGTATTTGCGGCATTTCCGTATGAACCGAGATATTCCGCATTTGCAATGAATATCTGATCGACTATATTGTACAGCGCGCCTACAAGAAGCGATATTATACACGGCAGGGCGTACTTTTTCATTAATGTTCCGAGCTTTTCTCCGGCAAGATAATTCTGATCTGTATGTTCCATAATATTACCTCCTAAAAAATAAAAAGGCGTAAGTCCTTCAGCCGGACTTACGCCTTTTCAGCAACACACTATAATAAGTTTAACACGACAGAAATAAATTTTCAAAGGGCATTTTGCACAAATTTTCTGCCGGAGCAGGTCGGGATTTTTTGGATAATTATTTGGTTTACCGAAAAGAGAATATTATATTTCTTTCTTTGAAAGCAGAACGGCACACTCAACATGCCCGAGACAATGTTACGAATTATCCTTTGTATGGATTGTGTAAAAGCTGTCCGGAAAGGTCGGCTGACGATCCTATTTGCCTTTTATTTCTATCCTGTCAAGTATTCCCTGAACGCTGACGTTGCGGTGTGTAAGG
>CANQXX010000064.1 GCA_947627905.1 uncultured Clostridia bacterium | reverse complement strand
GTGAATTGAAGCCGCTTTAGTGGCTTCAAGAGGGGGCTGCCCTGCGATAGAGGGCGCCCCCTTGGCACTGACGATTACTATAGTTTAAGCCTTGCCAAACAGCCCAGTGAGCTGTTTGGCAACATAGATAAATAAATTTAGGCTTCCCCGCTAAATTATCATTTATGTTTATATCTAAAAATGCTGACCACAAGTATCTTCCTGCGGTCAGCATTTTATTTTTAACTGTAATTTTTCAGATCGGGCAGCTCGTCAAGAGTAAGCGTCCTGTCGTGATTATAAGCCTTGTTCAGCATTTCCTTGTCCGTGTACTCTTCGTTAAGAAAGCCCTGCGATATCGTATACGGTTCAGCCCATGTTCCCCAGAAAAGCCAGCGCGCATTATCATGCATAACAAGATCCGGATCCATAACACAGCCGTTTTCCGAAAGCGCTACGAGTTTTCCTGCCGGCGAACACTGCACCGCTTTTGCAAATGTTCCGCCAAAGCTGGTATAAACATTGTTCCCTTGGTAAATATCCCATGAAACTATATCTACATATTCATCTCCGGGATACCATTCTGCGTCCTGACCGTTCCACATCCAGATCAGATTTGTTAAATTATGTTCGTTTGTCATTTTGTCATACATTACCGTCCAGAGCTTTTTATAGCTCTCCGGCTTGCAGTTTCCCCACCAGAACCAACCGCCGGACGCCTCGTGAAGCGGTCTCCAGATCACCGGCACGCCTTCGTCCCTGAGCCTTTCGAGCTGCTCGGAAATAATGTCTATATCCGCCATAAGAAGCTCATAGCCGTGTTCGTCCTCACCGTTCATTATCTTGTCAAGGTCTATGTTCGAGCCTTCCTTATAGAAAGAACTGTACCACGGATTTTCCTCATCATTCTTTGCATATTCTTCCGGAGAGTTCCAGTGCCAGCACATCTGCACTATTCCGCCTGCATTTACATACCAGTCGTAAGCAAATTCTACGGAATTTCCTTTTGAGCCGCGGGACTGGTTCGCACTGCTGTAATTCATCATATCCAGTCCGAGAACGGCAAAGTCCTTACCGGTATTTTTGTTTATCTGCTTCATTTCAGTTGATAATCTTCCGTCGTCGGCAAATTGTCCGGTAAGGCTGTATTTTCCGTAGATATCGCAAAGGAATTTGAAAAGCGCCTTTGTATGTTCGTCAGCATTGGGATTTGAAAGCGTAGGAGAAATTTTGTAGGTATCATCAGTAATAACGCTGCTTGCGGTCATTTTCAGGCAGTCATAATCGGTATATCCCCAGCTTGGTACAAGAGCTATCTCATGCGTTCCTTTTTCAATGTATATCCCCTGCATAAATGAATCAACTATCTGCCCATTGGAATTGCACACAACGTCGCCTGCATGGACGCCGTCGATATAAACTGCGTTTTCACGTCCGCTGTCACCTGCGCGGCAGATGAAATCAAGATCATACATTCCCGAATATTCAAGATCCGCAGTAAATTTTATCCTGTCGTTCCCGCCTCCGAGAGCAACATATTTTCCTCCTGAAAAGCCCTCCTGTTCGGCGGCTTTGCAAGCGCCCTCCAAAGCGGCGTCCTCCGCTTCATACACCGCCGAAAAATCGGCAGGAACATTACTTGGAGTCAGCGGATAGTCACTCATATCGAGCGAATCGTTATATTCGGTCCGTATTTCGGCATATATGGCTTTTATCGGTTCATGCTCGGTAACTGCCGCGTCAGTTCCGGACGCATCGTCAGCCGTGTTGATCTCCGTTTCCGTGGGGAGCGTCTCGCCTCCTGCGGAACAGCCTGCCGCCAGCAGAACAGATGCGGCAGCAATTGCGGCAATAGTTTTTTTCATAAAAACATTCCTTTCCATATCGAATATTTTAATATAATTTTATCACCAACACAGTATCCGGTCAATATTAAATTACGAACATAGTTTTAACTTTTGAACATTGTAAAAAAACATAATCCGAAAAACAAATTTCAATTGTTCAAGCGCTTTCACAAAATTATTTATGTTCAAAAAACTAAATTCAGTTCAAAATTTCCTCTTGACTATGTTCTGCCGCTGCGTTATACTGAAATCAACAAATGCGGAAATAATTTGAATAATTTAACCTGACATAATAAAATTATTTTGATTTTTTTCGCAGATAACATCTGTCGGCAGATATGCGGTATTCCAAAAACATTTTTATCGGAAAGGAACATAGGATAATGAACAATATCAAATTAAAAAGGGCGATCGCCCTTACATCGGCTATTGTCATTTCTTCCGCGTCTGTAGGATGCAGTTCTGACGGAGAACAGGAAAATACAACAGCCGCAGCCGAAAGCACCGGAGCCACTGTCTCCATAAACACCGAAAAGCTGAACGAAGAAGAACAGCAGGCTGTAAATGAAGCCGCCGACTCCATGCTTGAAGATACCGAACTGGAAAATAAAACGGTAAAGTGGCTTGCCCATTATGACCTAAACCCTGACACAAGAGGAGGATCTAAGTCCGTTGCTCTGGAAATGTTTGAATCAAAATACGGCGGAAATATACAATATTACCCCACCACATGGGACAACCGCTGGAACGACCTTTCTACAAGCGTTCTCGGCGGAGACGGCATAGATATTTTCCCCTTTGAGACTTCTGCGCTGCCAAAGGGTATAGTTTCGGGAATGTTTGTCCCGACAGACGATTATATAGATCTGAACAGCGATATCTGGAAAAACACGGCCGAATATATGGAGCTTTTCAACTTCGGCGGAAAGCATTACGAAATATGCACCGGTGTTTCTCCGGAAGCAGTCGTTATCTACAGCCGCAAGACCATTGAAGAAAACGGTTATGACGATCCTTGGGAACTTTATCAGAAAGGCGAATGGAACTGGGATTCATTCAAAGGAATGATGCTGGATTTTGTTGATCCCGACAGCGGAAGATACGGTCTTGACGGATATTATTATCAGAAAGCCATAGGAACTTCCGCAGGCGCTTCAACGCTGAAGCTTACAAACGGAAAGCTTGAGCTTGACCTTGATAATCCCGCTCTTGACAAGGAAATGCAGTTTGCGGAAGAATTATATGCCAACGGACTTTTCCTTGATAAATCCCTTTTCAACTGGTCCGAACAGGCTTACATGATGGGTGAGGGAAATCAGCTCTTTTATTTCTGCGGAGCATGGACGCTCGAATCTGCTCCGGAACTCTGGTCCACAAAAATAGCCGCAGAGGATGCTGAAATGGTACCCGTTCCATGCAGTCCGGATTTTGAACAGGCATATTCGATCATTCCGGACGGTTTTCTCCTCTGCAAAGGCGCTGAAAATCCGGAGGGCGCAATAAAATATGCGGAATGCTGCATTGCCGCTTCTCTTGACGAGGACGCAAAAGCTATCAGCGACAGAAAGAGAAAGGACGATTACGGCTGGACGGATCAGCTTCTTGAACAGTATTACAGCTGTATCGACGCAGCAAAGGAATATCCTTTCTACGATCTTGGATACGGAATTTCAGATGATTATGTCAGTGCGGTAAACGACTATGTTATGTATAAACCTTTCAGCGGTGATTCCTACGCTCAGGGCAAAGAAGGATCAAGAGATGTTGCAAAGGTATACGTTGACGAAATAAATGCCGAGCTTGAAGCAATAGGCTGAAATGATACATAGGTTTTCTTCCCGTGTTTTTATCCGGCAGATACTCCCGAAAGCATATCTGCCGGATAAAGGTATTAAATAAGACCATGATCCTTAGGGAGCATGATCTTTGAAATTATTCTTTCTAAAATTATTCAGGGTGATGTGCAATGGCAGTAAATCAGAATATATACCCATACGGAGCACAGGTGAGAAATATGCCAGTTTATCTTTCCGGTATAGGGGGAAGTGAATATCAGTACCATGTAAAGCGTCCTGAGGGTTATCAATGGGCGCAGATACTGTACAGTGCAAAAGGATCCGGCTGCCTTAAATTCGATAATCAGGCGCTGAACGTTCCGGAGGACAGCTATTTTTTCCTGCCGGCAGGATATCCGCATGAATATTATCCTGTAACAGAAAGCTGGGACGTTCGCTGGACGGCTTTTGACGGCTATGCGTGCAGCCATATCCTGAGTGAACTGAATATGACCAGACCTATCGTCAGAAAACTGGACGATAACAGTCCGCTGCAAAGGCTGTACAACAAAATGTTCATAGCACAGAAAAATGACAAAGTGTACGGAGACTACACCTGTTCCGGACTTATTTATCAATATATAATGGAATTTTACCGTCTTGCACGGGATAAAAACGTTTCCGGCGGAAATGACAGAAGCATTATTTTAATGCCGGTGCTTAATTATATAGACGATAATTTCCGCAATGATTTCCCCATGACAATACTTGCGGAAAAAGCGGGCGTTTCGCCTCAGCATCTTTGCAGGATATTCAAGGAGACAATGAACGTCCGTCCTATGGAATATCTTACCCGCAGAAGGCTTCAGGAAGCAAAGCGGCTGCTGTCCGAAACCGATGTGCCTATATCGGAAATAGGTTCGCAGACGGGATTTTCAGACGCAGGATATTTCAGCACCGTATTCCGCAGATATGAGGGAAGTTCCCCCGCCGAATACCGTAAAAGCGTTAAGCGGCACATATAAAAAATTGCGGCTGTTCATGAATACATTATCATATTTGCGCAGGCAAGAACAAGCATATGCGCCGGATAAAAAATATAGAAAAAATATTTTGCGGCTTTTCCGGAAGGACCTTTCTTTCCGTTATAAAGCCATATTGGAATAAGCGCAAGCACTGCGATTCCCTGTTCGGGAATTTCAAATGTATGTCCGAATATGGGAACATTGAAAACCAGTCCGCCTATCATGAACCAGTTGATATAAACTATCCCCGCAAGCTCGGCTATCCGACCGTATTTTAAATTGCGGAAAAGATAGAATATCAGCACCGTCCATAATCCATAGCCGAAATAATCCACAAACGTTACAAATCCAAGAAGAAAACTTACCGGAATAGTTATCATCACAGCGATGATAAAAACTATCCGGCTTTTTTCTTTTGCCTTTTCAAGCAGCAGCATCATAATTATGCCAAGGCAGAATGTGAACATAACGTTCTGGTGAAACGGATAAATTATCCCGCCGTTCATAAGATTGAACGGTATTTCCGAAATAAGGGCAAATACAAACATTCTTTTCAGATAATTTTTCCTGTCGTGAGTATGGAAAAAGCCTTCCACCGTCTGGAACGCAAATATGGGAAAAGCAATTCTTCCCACGGCTGTGAGCCATTCCTGATCCGGGAAAAGCGCTGCCCATGAATGGTCAAGCAACATTATTACAGCCGCTAAAATTTTTAATTTGAAAGAATCAAGACATTTCATATTTACCTCAAAAAATTTTTTGGCATGATTTTCTCCGGATATCCATGAAAATTTTTATTTTTGCCGGGAACAATAAATATATTTCTGTATAAAAATAATTAAAAAGGAGAAACGAAAATGAATGCAGGAAAAATTATCATAAAAGAGATCGACGACAGGATAAAACGTCTGAACAAACATTATTCAGACAAAAAAGACACCGACGGAAATCCGCAGGGCGAAATGCTTGCAGCGGAATCAAAACTGATAAATTCCGCGCTTGCAAACGAGCTGCGCAGCCTTAAAGAATTTGTACAGACGAATATTATTGAGGATTAAAAACAGATAAATGATAATTTGCGGGGAAGCCCCCGCGGGCTTTGTCACCCCCAAAGTAAGTTTAAATAGTAATCGTTTGAACGTGTAGCCCCCTCAAGGGGGCGATAAAGTTTTGAGTTAAACTGTAAATATCTAAATTTTCAATACTAAATGATAATTTAGCGGAACAAAATAAAAAAACGATAGCTGGTCGAGCTGAGCCCAGCTCGCGGGGTCAAGGGGCAGAGCCCCTTGTCGCCGTCCGCAGACGGCGAAATCCCCCTTAAAAAGAGCTCCGCAAGGGGTGAATTGA
>CANQXX010000063.1 GCA_947627905.1 uncultured Clostridia bacterium | reverse complement strand
ATTAAGTTTTCCCCCTCTCCTTTTGGTTGTCTCCCCGATCTGCGAATAACTTTAGGCTTGAACCATTAAAAAATAGCTGTGTAACTAAATGTTAAATTATCATTTATCTTAACTCTCAACTCTCCACTCTCAACACTAAATAATAAAAATCAACCTTTTTGTTGTTACATAGCCTTGCCATAAATAACTTTTTACGAATACTCCTATATAATAATTATTACTTTATCCTGCATCTGAACTCTTTGCCGTCCTCGGAAAGATATTTTCTTAACGGACATTCGCTGCATTTCGGACTTCTTGCCGTACAGTATTCACGTCCGAACAGAACCAGACGATGGCAGAAATCGCTTCCTTCTTCGGGAGGAATGAGCCTGATAAGATCCTGTTCCACCTTTGACGGCTCCGTCTCCTTTGTAAGACCGAGACGTCCGGTAATGCGTATACAATGAGTATCTGTCACTATTGCAGGAAGATGATGAACGTCTCCCATAATCAGATTTGCAGTCTTGCGCCCTATTCCCGGAAGAGTGGTGAGCTCCTCTATGGTCTTTGGCAATTCTCCTCCGAAATCATAAAGCAGACGGCGGCAGGCTGCAACAATGCTTGCCGCTTTCGTTTTGTAAAGTCCGCAGGGCTTTATTATTTCGGCTACCTCATCAACATCTGCTTCGGCAAATGAAGCAAGCGTAGGAAAACGTTCAAAAAGCTCCTTTGTTACGATGTTTACCCTTGCGTCGGTACACTGTGCCGAAAGACGTCCGGCTATCATAAGCTCATACGGTTTCCGGTAAACAAGCGAGCATAAAGCGTCAGGATATATTTCCGCCAGACCGTGTACGGCACGGGCTGCACGTTCTTTTTTTGTCATTCATTATCGTTCCTTTCATTGTCGGAATATTCGCCGGTCACACGTCCTTTTACTTCAAACCAGAATGTGCTTCCAACACCAAGCTCGGAACGCACTCCGAATTTAAAGTTATGCTGTTTTAATATCTGCTTTACTATTGAAAGTCCAAGACCTGTGCCTATAACTTCACGGCGGCTTTTTTCAGCGCGGTAATATCTGTCGAATATAAGCGGAAGAAGTTCCGGTTCAATGCCTTTTCCCGTGTCGGTAACTTCTATCCTTGCGGTATCATCATCGGTAATGAGCTGAGTTATATATACGGTCTTGTTCTCGCCGGTATAGTTTACGGCATTGTTTATAAGATTGTAAAGGACCTGCTCTATTTTGATTATATCGGCGCTGATCTCAAAATCGCTTTTTGTTGTTACAAAGAATTTATATCCGTCCTGTTCCGAAAGCAGAGTATATCGTCCCATTATATCGTGAATTTTTTTCGTAATGGAAAAAGTGCTGTAATTAAGTTCGCCTGTGCCGCTCTCCAGCTTGGAAAGATCAAGTATATCATTTACCAGCGCGGCAAGGCGGTCACTTTCATCAATGATTATCCCGATATGCTCCTGCCGCTTTACCGGATCGTCTCCCGAAAGATCCCGCACCATTTCGGCATATGCTTTTACCATTGTAAGAGGCGTCCGGAGATCGTGGGAAATATTTGCTATAAGATCGCGGCGGAGGCTGTCCACCTTGGAAATTTCCTCGGCGGCATAGTTCAGCGTATCCGCAAGTATTTCCGTCTCGGTGTATCCGTGTCCGTCAAACTTGGCGGAATAGTCCCCTTCTCCGAATTTTTTAGCCGATTTTATGATGCGGACTATAGGAGTTTCGATAAGTCTTGCAAGGAAATATGAAATACCGAGACCGAGTATAAGGAGCATTGCGCTTACAATGATTATCTGACGGTTGATTATCCCTATGGTGGAATTGAGCGGTTCAAGAGAAGTATTCAGGAAAATATAACCGCTGGGATCGGACGGATCTCCGAGCACCATTACAAAAAGCAATACCTCGTTGTTGAAGCGGGGATTTCTGACCTCGGTATAATAAATACCTCTTGTGCTTTCTTTTGCCAGAGCACGGTATTTATACAGATCCGTTGTAAAAAATCCGTGAATAAGGCAGTTGCCTGCCATCATATCATAGGAATACACACGGTTTCCATATGCGTCCTGAATAAGTATGCACATATCATTATCGTAAGCAAGCTGATCGAGGTTCCCGTCGGTAAATTCATCTTCGCTCCAGTCCGTAAGAATGTAATTTGCCACGTCAAAGATGTTGCTTACCTTCATACGCTTGTAATTAGCTTCCAGTGAAACGCTGAACGTGAACCACATCAGCACAAGGATACTGACTATGAATATAAAAAAGTATATCCAGACCGTTATCCTGACAGATTTAAGATGTCCATAACGAACAGGCTTGCCGCTGTTTTTCAAAATTCACACCTCCGGGTCAGGCATCGAATTTATAGCCCATACCCCTGAGCGTAACTATGAACTTCCGGTATTCTCCGAGAGAGCTTCTGAGCATTTTTATGTGAGTATCCACGGTCCTGTCGTCGCCGTAGAAATCATATCCCCATACTTCTTCAAGGAGCTTTTCTCTTGAAAGCGCTATGCCCTTATTCTTTACAAGATAGAACAGCAGGTCGTATTCCTTCGGCGTGAGCTGCGCAGGAACGCCGTCTATGGTGACTTCCCTGCCGGTGACGTTTATTTCCAGACCCTCGAAAGATATTTTTTCCATTTTTACGCTGTCGTCGGGCGACGAGCCGCGTTTAAGCACGGCTTTTATCCTTGCAAGCAGTTCTTTCGGAGAAAACGGCTTTACGACGTAATCGTCAACGCCTATTTCAAAGCCGAAGAGCTTGTCGTATTCCTCACCCCTTGCCGAAAGCATTATGACCGGGGTGTGCTTTGTCTTGCGGATCTCCTTGACTGCGGAATAACCGTCCAGCCTCGGCATCATGATATCCATAACGATTATGTCGTAATCCTCTTTGCGGCACATTTCCACCGCTTCCATACCGTTCTCGGCTTCGGCAGTCTCATAGCCTTCAAACTCGGCATATTCCTTTACGACATTGCGTATCATTTTTTCATCGTCTACGATAAGTATTTTCGGCATTTTTCATCGTCCTTTCAAAATATTTCAGTGTCAGGAGCGTTATAAAAATTCCGTATGCCGGAATTTTTTCCGTATAATTGGAAATTTATACAGGCTATATGGGAACATATCCCTTAGTCTCAACATTATTTTACCATGCAATTATGACGCCTTTGTGAAATTTTAGTTTTATTTTAGTGATTTTGCATTATAATCATTGACAAGGACAATTTGTTTTTGTATAATGTAATTGTAGGAGCATATGCTCTAAACAGAAAATATTTTTATATTCTAATTTATGGCAATGTCCGCGCAAAGTATTTTAAAGCAATACTTCATCAATACGCGAATATCGTCCCCATGGTATGCAGAAGAGGTGAAGACCGTTGCAAAAAATAAATAAGATCATGCTGACCGCAGCGGTCTGTGCCGCCGCTGCGCTTACGGCTATGAATATAGCTTTCAGAATACCGGAATACACCGTACTGATACTGATCTGCTTTGCGGCAGCATCGGTCATTTCGGCTGTAATAGTATTTCTCAGCATCAAGCATTTTGAAAAGGAAAGGATACTCCGCGAAAGGGAAAATATCCTGCGTATGATGCACAGCCTGAATACTATGGCTGTTCTCTGGGATTCGGATTTCCACTATGTTGAAGTCAATGCAGAGCTTACAAGATCTATCGGGTATACCTCAGATGATCTGTCAGATATCGTCACGCTCCGCAAGGTTCTTCCTCCGGACGCTTTTGCACCGAGCCTTCAGGCTGTGGTAAACAACCGGGACGAGGAATTTGAAGTTATCGCCAAGGGCGGCGCAAAGGTAAACACTATCTGGAATACTTCAATTGTAAGCACCGTTGATGATAAAAAGCGAAACAGCTGTCTCATGCTTTCTATAGGTCTTGATATTTCCGAGACCGTAAGAATGAAAGAGGATCTTATAAAATATTCCAAAGAACTGGCTGAATCGGAAAACAGATATACCCTTTCAATGGATCTTTCCGAGATCGGTCTGCTGTTAAAAGAACCCGGCAGGAGCAGCTACTATATCTCCGACCAGCTTATGAATATGCTTGGTCTCAATGTTTCGGAAATTTCCGAGGGCGTGCTCAGGGCAAGATTCCACCCGGCGGATACTATGACTTTTAACGCGCTTCAGGCTGCAATGGTGAACCGTCATCTTCTGAACGACGCCGGCACTATACACAGCACCGAGTTCCGCTTGCTGTCTGCCGACAACACATACCACTGGTATCAGTTCAGGTATAAGATCACTCCTGCGGAAAGCAAGCTGCTTGCAAATATAGGCGGCGCCGTTATCGACGTAACAAAGGATAAGGAAAAAGACCTGCTTATAGAAAAAATGGCATACATCGACGATGTTACGCAGATATACAACCGCAATAAATTCATGCAGATAGGTCAGGAAACATTTGAATGTTCGGCAGATGCAGACAGGTCATACTGGGTAATCGTGCTGGATATTGATAATTTCCATATTGTAAACGATACCTGCGGCTATCAGAACGGAAACAAGCTACTTGCAGACTTCGGAAAGATCATAGACAGATCGGTCTCCGCAGGCGGTTTCGGCGCAAGGATAGGCGGCGATAACTTTGCGCTCCTTATCCACGACAACGGAGATGAAAAGCTGCCGGAAAAGATAATCCATAAAATACAGCGCGAGATCAAAGATCTTTGCACCGATAATTTTGCAATGCAGACTATCACCTGCTCCGCAGGCTACTGCAAGATGTCCGACGGAGGAAGCGACTTCGCGCAGATACTCGATCATGCGGAATTTTCGTTAAGTATGTCGGACGGTTCAAAGAACGATATCATCAGATATGACAACAATATCCACGACAGGATAATTGCCGGAACTGCCCTTGAAAACGAGCTTGCCGCCGCTATCGAAAATAACGAAATGGTCCTTTACTATCAGCCTAAGATAAATCTTAACGACGGTTCGCTTATGGGTATGGAGGCTCTTATCCGCTGGATAAAGCCGGACGGCACGGTCATTCCGCCGAATCAGTTCATACCTGTTGCCGAAAATTCAATGCTCATTACCAAGATAAGCGCTTTCGTCCTTAAAGAAGCCTGCCGCCAGAACAAGGAATGGCAGGACAAGGGCTATCCGCCGATAACGGTATCAATAAACCTTACGGCTGTTGATTTCTACCAGACAGATGTTAAGGAAGCAATACACTATGCACTTGCAGAAACGGGTCTTGATCCGAAATGGCTCGATGTGGAGCTTACCGAATCCCTTGCTCTTAAAGATATCGACCATGCAGTAAAACAAATGCAGGAGATCCGGGAACTTGGCGTAAAGCTCTCAATGGACGATTTCGGAACGGGATATTCATCACTGAGCTATATACAGGTACTTCCGATAACGCTTTTAAAGCTCGACCGTTCTTTCATTATGTATCTTGAAGAGGACGAAGTCTCCCGTGAAATAGTTTCCGCCGTTATAAAAATAGCTAAATCCAAGAAGATAGAAACTATTGCCGAGGGTATTGAGACCGTCGGTCAGGCGGAAATACTGAAAAAGTCAGGCTGCGACCACGCTCAGGGATATTTCTTCGGAAAGCCTATGCCTGCCGATAAATTCGAGGAATTTATGGCAATGAAAGCCGAACGCCAGCCGCAGATAATTTCCGTTGAACCCACCGATATATGATCTTTACAAGGGTACAGTTCCGTACTGTACCCTTGTGCAATATATAAAATTCTAAAGGAGGATATTCTGAAATGGCAAAAAGAAGGATAGGCATACTTACAAGCGGCGGAGACTGCCCCGGTCTTAATGCGACTATAAGAGGCGTTGCCAAAGCGTGCTTTGAAAGAATGGGAGAAGATAAAGTTGAGATCGTAGGTATCCAGAACGGTTATTACGGTCTTATAAACAATATAGCAAGGGATATGAAGCCTTCGGAATTTTCGGGTATCTTAACTCAGGGCGGAACTATTCTCGGCACAAAGCGTCAGCCTTTTAAGATGATGTCCGTTATAGGCGAGGACAATGTAGACAAGATAAAGGCTATGAAAGATACTTATAAAAAGCAGAGGCTTGACTGCCTGCTTACTCTTGGCGGAAACGGCACTCATAAGACTGCAAATCTGCTTTCAGAAGAAGGACTTAATGTTATCGGTCTGCCAAAAACTATCGACAATGATATATATGGAACGGACGTTACGTTCGGATTCCACACAGCCGTTGATATAGCTACAGACGTTATTGACCGTCTCCACACTACGGCGGCTTCACACAGCAGGATATTAATGGTAGAGATCATGGGCAACAAATCCGGCTGGCTCACTCTTTACTCGGGAATAGCAGGCGGAGCGGACATTATTATCATTCCGGAAATACCGTATGATCCGGAAAAGGTCATCGAAGCGCTGAAAAAGCGCAGCGACGCCGGAAAAACATTCTCAATAGTTGCTTTTGCCGAAGGCGCATATGATATCGAAGAAGCCAAGCTGAAAAAGAAAGAGCGTGCAAAGCTCCGTCAGGAAGCCGGTATAACTACCGCTACCAATCGTCTTGCAGCTCAGATACAAAAGGGCACGGGAATTGAGACCCGCGTATGTGTTCCCGGTCATATGCTCCGCGGAGGAAGTCCGTCGGCATACGACAGAGTTCTTGCAACAAAGTTCGGCGTGCGTGCGGCTAAGCTGATAGAAAATGAAAAGTACGGCTATTCCGTAGCTATGGTAAAAAGTCTTATAACGGAAAACCCGCTTAAAGAGGTTGCCGGAAAGACAAAATTCGTAACGGAAGATCATCAGCTTGTTGTTACCGCAAGACATCTGGGAATATCTTTCGGAGACTAAAGGCTGATACGATCTCCTGAAATTCAGAACATAAATGCTGACCTGATTTTATTTGAGATCGGGTCAGCATTTTATATTTTTTAATATTTTTTATAAATTATAATTCAGTGTTAAGAGATAAGAGTTAAGAGTTGAGATATTATAATTTAGCACACCAAACATGATAAACAATAGCTGGTCGAGCTGAGCCCAGCTCGCAGGGTCAAGGGGCAGCGCCCCTTGTCGCTTTCCGCAGAAAGCGAAATTCCCCTTAAAAAGAGCTCCGCAAGGGGTGAATTGAAGCCGCTTTAGTGGCTTCAAGAGGGGGCTGCCCTG
>CANQXX010000062.1 GCA_947627905.1 uncultured Clostridia bacterium | reverse complement strand
TCCGGTGTATCATCAGGAGTTTCAGGTGTTACGGGAACATCAGGTACTTCCGGTGTATCATCAGGAGTTTCAGGTGTCACAGGAACATCAGGTACTTCCGGTGTATCATCAGGAGTTTCAGGTGTCACAGGAACATCAGGTACTTCCGGTGTATCATCATCTTCGTAAATATTCTGTTCAATTATATTATCTTTGTAGCAGCCACCGCCGAACTCTATGCTTCCAACAAAGCTGTTGCATATGAGAGAACCGTCAAAGTGGTTGTTTGATGCCCATGCACCGCTTACAACATCAGCATTAGGCGCAAGCAGAGAGCCTATCTTATTCAGTATCGTAACATTCTGAACATCGGGAGCATTAAAGAGTATGTCCTCAAAAACATAATCTCCGTTCTGAGGCTGGCTTCCGTTTATGAACGTTCCGGAAGGCATGCTGAGATCAACTGAGCCGCTGCCCGTAATATTTATTACGCAGCTTGAACCAGAAGGAACGTTAATGCTCATTGAGCGAGGCATACTTGCATTGAGTTCATCTACACTGATGCTGAAAATATTAAGCACCGGATCATAACCGTCAAAGCAAAGCTGCTCTCCGCCGTTTGAAAAATAAGTGTAGCCGTTTGACTCAACATTTGAAAGTCTTGAAGAATTTGCATAAAGCTGAGCAAAAGCGCCTTCAAAATCAATATACTCATCTGTAAGAGCATCCTGATTAGTGCTGTTCAGAAGGAAATTTCCGGCAAGGACATCTCCTCTTACAACAGCTTTTCCTGTAGGGTAATTTTCGTCAACGGTAGCATTTCCGCCGACAGCGATATTTCCGTATCTTGTATAATTGCCGAATGTGCTGCTTATATCAGAGTGCTCGCCTGTCTTTACATAATCACCCTTTACAAATACGCTGTATCCATTAGCAGCGCCAAGGAAATCAGACCATACCTGCTTTTTAGCTGAAACGACTTGTGCAGCCCCCTGAGCTTCTGTTTCAGAAGTTTCATCTGTCTCAGCAGCCGCATCGGCAGCTTCAGCGTCTTCAGAAACTTCTGCATCGGCAGCGTCTTCGGAAGTCTCTGCATCAGCAGCGTCTTCGGAAGTCTCTGCATCAGCAGCGTCTTCGGAAGTTTCTTCATCAGCAGCTTCTTCGGTCACATCTTCAGAAGTTTCTTCTGCTGGAGCTTCGTAATTGGTGGTAACGTCATCGGCATCGTCATTATTGCCCTGAGCATCAGCAAGCTCTGCGTCTTCCTGACCGCCGAAATCAGTCTGGCTTCCTTCCTGAAGAATACCTGCGCTTGTAGCATTTACGTCTATAGCCGTTCCGGACTGTGCCGCAAAAGCAGTAAGAGCAAATGCAAAAGCAGCGGCAGCTCTTATTCCAATTTTGCCTTTGGATGTTTTGCCTTTGTTATCCATAAATTTACCTCCTTGAAGCAGCGGTTATTAATCAAATTATATCAATGGGATAAGGGACAGCCACATATTTTTCATCAATATATAGTTATCCCGGGTTTTCTGTAAAAATTATAGCATTTTTCCTATAAAAATTCAATATTTAATAAGCAAAATTTTTACCGAATTTTGAATATAGTTTTGTTAGTTATGCACAAAATAAATTCTAAAAAATTATTATCTGGAATAAAAATACATTTACTGTATTTTATTGTATGCGCTTGCTCATCAATTCGGGATTGTACGAATACTCCACAGCCGTCTCTCCGGTGATTATCCCGTCGCGGAAAAGTTTCAGCAGAGAGCTGTCCATAGTCTGCATTCCGGCCTCCGATTGCAGGATAGTATCTATCTGATGAGTTTTCTGCTCACGGATCATGGTCCTTATGGCACTGTTCACCGTCATTATCTCAAAAGCAGGAACAAGTCCTCCCTCTATGGAAGGAACGAGCTGCTGGGTAACAACGGCTTTAAGTACCATAGAAAGCTGTACCCTGATCTGGTGCTGCTGATTTGTAGGAAAAACATCTATTATCCTGTCAACAGTGTTTGCAGCGCCGTTGGTATGAAGCGTTGAAAGCACGAGCTGTCCGGTCTCTGCGGCGGTCATGGCAATGTTGATCGTTTCAAAGTCGCGCATCTCCCCTACAAGGATAACGTTAGGCGACTGCCGCAGTGCGGAGCGCAGAGCGTCTATGTAGCTTTCGGTATCAATGTTTATCTCACGCTGGCTGATAATGCTTTTTTTGTGTTTGTGAAGAAATTCTATCGGATCTTCTATTGTAATGATATGACCCTCGTTTTCCGAATTTATCTTGTCTATCATACATGATAAAGTGGTGGACTTTCCGTTTCCGGCAGCGCCCGTAACAAGGACTATCCCGCTTTTATATTCGGCAAGGGACATTACCGCGTCAGGAATGCCCAGCTTCCTGTAGTCGGGAAGTTCAAACGGAACACATCTGAGCACAGCCGAAAAAGAACCTCTCTGCCGGTAGATATTTGCGCGGAAACGTCCCGTTCCGGCTATGGAAAAGGAAAAGTCCATTTCATGCCTTACATTTGCAGTATCGTTTATATCAATGCCTGCCAGCCTGAAAATTTCAAGTACCGCTTCTTTTGTATCGTCAGGTCTGAGGGGAGCGTCCCCCACAGGCGAAACTCTGCCGTCCGTTTTATATGCAAGCATTGCGCCCGTTACAAGGAAAACGTCGGAAGCTCCGCATTTTACCGCGTCTGTAAGTATCTGTTTTATATCCATACATCAAAACTCCTTTATCATTCTCCGCTCCATACATTAAGCGGCTTGCTTTCCGGCTCATAGGCGGAGACTGTTCTCCATTCGGTCACGGTATAGCCGTTTCCGGAATATCTTACTGCCGAGCTTATGCTCTGGCGGTCATTTATCGGCGTTTGCCAGTATATTTCCGTTCCGCCCGGAATTACCGTATATTCAACATTTTCAAGCCCGTCAAGCTCGGCAAGGAACATAAAATCGGAATAGTCCTGATATTCCGAAGCGATACCGTCTATTTCGGCAAGAACGCGCTTTGCCTCAAGATCGGCGGCATAATATTCCTGAGTGTATTCTCCGCTCCTGCGGCTGTACCTGTTTTCGGCAGACGCCGACGAATAGGAAAGCGCCGCCAGCATGGTCATGCACAGCACAACAAATATCATCATTATCGAAAGATATCCGGCTCCTATGCCCAAAGGACGTCTGTTTTCACTTTCATTCACCGTCAGCCACCGTCCTTTCGGGTATGTAAGCTCCGGTATCAAGCTGGTAAATCGTTTCACCGCTGCCGTTCATAAAAGATATATGCAGCGTTTTCAAGGAGCCTCCGCCGTATTCATCGGAAGTCTCGCTCATTTTGCCGGTAACATCGTTATCCATATAAACCGTTATCTCATGCGCATAAGGATCATATTCGCATATGCGCTCTTTCTCATTGAGCATTTCTGCCGTTTCGGAAAGATCCGCCGTTCCTGAATATATTTCAGCCGCCGACTGTGCAAGGAACGCCATATCCTCTATCCTGCGGCTTTCCCTTGCAAGTCTGTCCGAACCTGCAAAGGAACGCAGTATCACCGCAGACGCTATGCTGAAAAACAGCAGGACTATTATCATTTCCACAAAAAAAAGATTGAGCCTGATCCCTTTTCCTTTCTGTTTTATCTGATTTTTCAACGGGAAGCGCCCCCTTCCGGGATACGGCAGTATGCCGTAAAAACTCTGCCGCCGTCTCCCTCCGCAGAAACGGAAACAAGACCGCCGCCGCAGTCCGTCACAGTGTACCCGTCGGCTCTGAACACGGCTTCGCCGTTCTCCGGGGAGACCTCCCTGCCGTCCGGAACAAGCCTTTCATATATCGTTCCGTCCTTTTCGTATATTACCGTTTTATATCCGTCATCGGAAAGGATAATTACATTCTCACCGGCTATCTCAGCGCTTTCACAGGCGCGCAGCTTGTTTGTCACATATCTTACAGCGGCGGCGGAATTGAATGTATCTTCATAATTTGAAGATATCCTTTCGTAAGCCGAAGCGGCAGCGGCTATCATTATCAGACAGCATACCGCAAACAGCAGGAAAAGCGTCATGCTTCCTGCCGAGCTTATCGTATCGGAAAAACGTCTGGGATCAGCTCTGTTCATCTTCAAGGTACACCGTCCTTTCGCTGTTTCTTTCCGTTACCGTCAGCGACGGACGGATATTCGCTCCGAAATATTCGTAATGGATAATATACTTGTCATCATCTGCCCTGACCCCGTAGTTCTTTTCAAGATATTCCATATCCGGAGGATATTCCCCCTCTATGGAATAGCAAAGCAGCACACTGTTCATTACCGCACGGTAAACGGAATCCGCACGATTTTTTTCAGCGGCTTCTCCCGCATTGTTTACCGAAACCGTAAGCCATATCACGACAAGCACGAACAATATAACGGAAAACACCGTCATTTTATTTACTTTATTTATCTTTTCCCTTTTTATATCCATGCCGGAGGTATCCTCCTTCCTTTATATGTACGCCGTTATCCTATACCGGTCATTATATTCGTAAGCGGCAGCATGACCGTCAGCAGCAAAGAGCCTATGATAACCGCCAGAACGGCAATGATCGCAGGCTCGATGAACGAAACAGCTCCGTATATCCGTCTGTCATATTCCTGACCGAAGCGGCTGCTTATCTTCTGCCACGCCTGATCTATTGAACCTGATTTGTAGGCAACCTTAAGCGAATGTGCATAAATTCCGGGGATAAGCTCTGATCTTTTCAATGCGTCGGCAAAATATTCTCCGTCAAGGACCATTTTTTCGCAGCTTTTGATACGATTTCTGACATTTTTATTTTCGGTAAGACCTTCCGCAAGTTCAAGCGACTGCTCCGGAGATATGCCGCATTCCGCCATCATGCTCATTGCTGCGGTAACGTCCGCCATAGCCATTGACTCGGACATTCCTTTTGTAAGTATAAAATTAGAGAATAACCTTGACAGCACTCTGCGCGGCGCAGGGAACTTCATCATCAGCGCCGTGATAAGCGTTACCGCAAGCACAGCCGCAAGTATTATCATTACAGCCGTTCCGATGCTGTAGGCAAACGATATGCTGTCCTCTACCGCAGCCGCAGCGGTATCGTCAAACTGCATGAAGATATCCCTGAACATCGGCAGCACCTTTACCACCAGAACAATCACAACCACCGTCATCATTGCCAGAAGTATCAGCGGGTGGGAGACCGAGCTGCGCACCGTCTGCCTGATATCGGCGCGCTTTGAATAATATCCGGCAAGTCCCTTTAATGCGTCCTCGATACGTCCGGTGACCGAACCTATCTGCACCATTTTTACCGCATATGCCGGAAAGATCCCGCTTTTATCCATAGCGTCAAAAAGGGTCACGTCATCATTCTTCATGAATGAAAGCACAAGTCCGGCTATATCCTTGAAGCGTTTGTCGCCGGCATCTTCAGCAAGTATCTCTATGCCGTCCGCAAGAGGTATGCCGGCTTCGATTATCATAGCAAGCTGTTCGCTGAAAAAAGCGGTCTCTTCGTCGGTAAGCATTTTAACTGCCATATAAATTACCTCCAAATCAATATCTGTATATCGCGGAATAGTTGCTGTCGTCGGCAATATATTCCGATATTTTTTCTTTGTCCGTATTTCCTGCATAGAATGTTGCGTCGGCTATATTGTATCCCTTGTTTCTCAGGAACAGCTCCGGAGTTATCCAGCCTGTCTCATCGGTATATACCTCGTTCCACGCGTGATAAATATCCGGCTCGGCGTAGCCTATCACCAGTCTTGCCGGTATCCCCTGCGAACGGCACATTGCCGCAAAAAGCGACGCATAATCGTAGCAGATTCCTTTCTTTGACGACAGCGTTGCATCAGGGTGCGGCACATATCCGCTTTTTACCGTTGCAGCAAGCTGTTTGTCATAAACCACATTATCGGTTATATATGTGAATATGGCGGCTATTTTTTCAACGTCTCCACTGGCTCCGGCGCAAAGCTCCGCGGCTTTTTTCACACATTCGGAGCTGCTGTCAAAATCCACATATTTATTAGGATAAAGATACATTCCCGTAGAACTTTTCAGCGTTACGGAAAATTCCGCCGTAACCAACAGCGCGTATTTTTTGCCGGAAAACTGTTCATATACCGACACCGTATAATCTCCGTTCCCCATAAGAGGAAAATACTCGCGTTTTCCGCCGGCGGACAGGTCGTGATCGTATTGCAGGCTGCCGCACTTTACCCTTAATTTCGCCGCCGCAGACGATCCGTTATATACTGCGGAAATATATCCCTCGGAAGCATTGCTGTAATCTATTACGGCATTATCCTCAGAAGCTGTCTGCGTTCCGGGCGACTGAGGCAGCTTTATTTCCGGTATTACTACCTTCACGGGAGGCTTTGCCGTTGTGGCTGCCGTTGTTACGGAGGTAGTCTCCGGAACTGCTGCGGAAGTTTCGGTGACCGTTACGGTATCCGGCGCTTCTGTGAACGTTTCGGCAGTCTCGCTTTCCGCATAGGACGTTTCCGTAACGCCGGTCTCCTCCGCAGAGGAAGTCTCATTCTCCGTTTTCGCCGTTGTCTCCGAAGAAACAGCCGCACTGCTTTCCGCAGACGTTCCGGTCTCGTCGGTCACCGGAGCGGAAGTAACTTCTTCCGCAGTTCCGGTCACCGCCGCGGAGGTATTTTCATTGCCGTGTGATCCCGACGAGCATGAGGACAGAAGCGCTGCGCACAGCAGAAATATACAAACTGATCTTTTATGGCGCATACTTCGCCTCCCCTCGGAATTTAAAATAAATTGTTTTCCAGTTTCAAAAGAAATTTTTTCATTTCCGTTCCTGCGCTGAAACCGCCGAGCTTTCCGCCGGAACGTATCACCCTGTGACAGGGAATTATTATCAATATCGGATTATCTCCCACCGCATTGCCGACTGCTCTTGAAGCGGAAGGTCTTTCTATTGCCTCCGCAATATCGCCGTAGGAACGCGTTTCCCCATAAGGAACTGCGGAAAGTGCTTTCCATACCTTTTTGCGGAAATCCGTTCCTTCGGGTGCTATAGGTATATCAAAAACTTTTCGTTTGCCGCAGAAATATTCCTTTAATTGTTTTTCGGCAGTATCGGCAATATCATCATGGAAATATTCTCCGTCGATTTCATTCACCGCACGCACCGACCGCAAAGCCTTTCCGTCCGAAACGATCTCCAGCAGCCCAACGGGAGAATCATAAATTATCCTGCCGCTCATAGATCGTTCTGCAAAGCTATGGCGTTGTGTATATCCTGCATTTCCGCGTCCAGCACGGATATCTCATCGGCGCATATTTTCAGTCTGCTGCGAAGCTCTTCGGAAACATTGTTTTCAGTCTTGTATTTCAGCTTATGTTCAAGGCTTGCCCAGAAATCCATTGCAATAGTCCGTATCTGTATCTCCACCGGTATAGGCTGCGGACCGGTAGAAAGAAAAATCGGTATCTCAACGATAAGATGCAGGCTTTTATATCCTGACGGTTTCGGAGATTTTATATAGTCTCTTACGCGCACAAGGGTAACATCGTCCTGACTTGTAAGCAGATCGGCGACCCGGTAGATATCGTCTATATAGTTGCATATTACCCGTATACCGGCAATATCGCGGATATTTGCAGCCATGGATTCCGCCGTGACCGGGATACCTTTCATCTTTACTTTTTTAATTATGCTTCTGGGAGATTTAAGGCGTGATTCAATATGATGTATAGGATTATAGGCATACTTTGCCTTAAATTCCTCATCGAGTATTTCCAGCTTAGTGCGTATTTCTTTTATACCGGCGTTATATATCTGCATTCTTGAAGAAAATTCCATGATATTTTTTTCAATATCAGGAGAACTGACCGTACCCCACGCTTTTTCAAAATCGTTTTCATTTTCCTTTATATCAGCGGTCATTTTAACGATCCTCCGTAATAAGTATATTCAATTACATTTTACCATTTTTTCTGGCATATGTCAAGTGCGGCAAGGTTCCGAGATGTGGCTAAATCGAGCATATTATAAGAAGTCAAGAACAGAAAAAGGCAATTCACGGGATTTAGATTTTTGACG
>CANQXX010000061.1 GCA_947627905.1 uncultured Clostridia bacterium | reverse complement strand
TCATCAAAAGCCTGACGCTGTTCTTGCAGTGCAGCTGTTTCGTCCTGTAATGCCTGAATAGAAGGATCAATCATTGATGTCACTTCAAAAAGTTCATCACCTGCTTTGTTTAATTGTTCAGCCAGAACTATTGCACCGCCTGCAGCGGCTGCAAGAACAGCATATAATGGATTAATGCTTGTCACAGCACCTATCACAGCACTTAATACAGAAGCTAATCCACCGGTTGCAACTGAATATATGAGTGTCGCTGCTGCAATTCCCTCAATAGCTGTAATAATAGTCTCTCCGTTATCTACTATCCAAGCAAAACCACTGATAGCCGCCGGAAGAACATCATCTGCAAGCAGTTTTGAAAAACCACTGACAAGCTCTGACACACCTGCCGAAAGTTTGTCAAAACTTTCCGAAAGTTCACCATCGGTAAGACTTTCAGTCAGTGCGCCTATGTCTTCCGTAACGCTCTGCACCGCCGTCCGCATAGGCTCTTGGAACTTCTCATATGCGGCAATGCCCAGACCTTCAAGAGCGGACTGCATAATGGTCAGATCACCATTAAGGTTATCGTCCATTGTTTCAGCCATCTGCGCCGCCGCGCCATCACAGTCGGAAATATATCCGCTAAGCTCGTCAAGGCGTTCTGCGGACGTTCCGAGCAGAGCATTGACAGCTTTGAGATCTACCTTGTTGAAGATCTCGTTAAGTACAGCGGTCTTTTCCTGATCGGACATGGAGGATAGTGCTTCGTTAAGGTCTGCGATCGTGTCCTGTAATGGACGCATTTTTCCGGCTTCGTCAAAAGCGTCTACTTCAAGCCTTGCAAGAGCCTCCGCTGCCTTGTCTGTCGGTGCGGAAAGAGACAGTATAACATTTCTGAGAGCAGTTCCGCCCTCTGCACCCTTGATACCGTTATCTGCAAGGATACCAAGCGCGGTGTTCATTTCGACCACGCCGCCGGAAAGCGTTTTTGCCGTTCCGCCAACGGTCAGGATAGCTTCGCCCAACTGTGAAACGCTTGTATTTGATTTCTGCGCTGTAACTGCAAGCTCATCGGCAAATGTGTTCATATCCGACAGTTCCAGTCCGAGAGCAGACATAGCGTCTGTTATCAGGTCGGAAGCTGCCGCAAGCTCCATTCCTCCTGCCGCCGCAACGTTAAGGACGGTAGGCAGAGCGGAAACGGCTTCCTCGGCGTTCATTCCGGCGAGAGCTAAGTAGTTAAGGCTTTCGCCAGCCTGCGATGCCGAGTACTTCGTGCTTTCTCCGAGTTCTTTTGCCGCTTCGGAGAGCATTTCAAACTCTTCCGCCGTGTCTGTAATGCCCATTGTCGCTGCTACCTGCGACATGGACGATTCAAAACTTGCGCCTACCTCTATTGCTTTTTTGGGAACATCTGCAAGCGCAGAGGATATCTGCTGTACCATATCAGCGCCGATATTTCCAAGCGTTATATTTGCAATTTGTTTTATGCTGCTTACTCCGTCCTCAAAACCCTTTCCGTCAATTTCCGTGCCGAATATCAAAGAGCCGTCTACTGCCAATTTTCTCACCTCTCGTTAAGTAGGAGAGATCATCGGCACTAACTGGCACTACCTGATCTCGCTGTTTATTTTTATTTCAAATTCTTTGCCGCAGTTTCTGGCTTTGCATTTCACAAAAACGCCCTTGCAAACTGCGTTTTTATCCCGTTCAATAGGCATTTTATAGCCGCAGAACGGGCATTTTATCTTTTCTTTCTGATTTTTCATACCTGCTCCTTTCAAAAAGGTATTGCAAAAGGAAAAACTTTGTGATATAATAGAGTAAAATTTTACATAAGAAGGTGCTTACCATGCGCAAAGATGTTGAACAAGCTTTGTCAAAATTCGATATTAATACTTTTGGGAACAGAACTAATATCGATAATGCCGAAAAAATGCTTTCTGATGAAGAAAAAGTTTTATTTGTTACGCCTACCAATCTGACTGTTTCATCTGTAAACATACGAAAGAAAGACACCACGCCCGGTGTGCTCTTCCTTACAGACAAAAGAGTTTTGTTCTGTAGTCAGATACTTGGAAAATTTAAAACCGAATCCGTACCTCTTAATGAGATACGCTCAATAAATGGAAATGGGAACGGATTAAGCGGAGGACATATTGAAATACAAACTATTGCTAAAACATATGATATTCTTGTATCTTACAAGATGAGCAATGTACAGCAAATACAACAGATATTTGATCAGGCAAGAGCCGGTTTTGGTTCTCAGCAAGCTGCTTCACCTCAGCCTGATATCCTGAGCCAGATCGAAAAACTTTCTTCGCTAAAAGACAAAGGAATTATTTCAGAATCTGAATTTAATGCCAAAAAAGCTGAATTGCTTTCAAGACTTTAATATCCTGCTTTTTCCTTGATACGCCTTAACTCATTCAGTTTCTGTTCCTCGGAAAGCGAACGGGGCAGCGCATAAATTTTCTTCATCTCATTAAGAAAATCCTTGCGGTAATCGGGAGTTTTGCTCGTTATCTTTTCGGTACGGTATCCCATTATATCGGTAATTTTGCAGTCGTGCAAAGACCGGAACATTGCCTTGAATTTCCACCAGTGAAGATATTCGATATCCACAAGGTCAATGCCGTAAAGTTCCCTAAAAGCCGCATAAATATAGCCGTCGTCATACTCGAAAGAGTACGCGTCGGCTTGTTTTTTTGTGCCGGCAGAAGCCTTTTTGCTGTCCGTCCGCGCCGGCTTTTTTCCGCAGGCATAGAACCACAGCAGAAAATCCCACAGCTTCGGATCCGGCGGAACGACCGGAAAAATGATTTTTTGCAACAGTCCAAACTTATCCTTATACGGAATGTCCTTATCGGTAAGCAATAATTCAAACCGTATCCATTCCCGAAAGTCTGTCCGCATTTCATATATCCTGCCCTCATACTCATAGGCAGAGGGCAGGGGATCAATAAACATATTCATTTTCTGACAGGCTGATATCTTGCAAGAAGCTCCTTGCCGGTTTTGTTCTGCTCAAATTTAAGAGCCGTCCAGAAACCTATTATCTCGTCAATGTCAATGTCACCCAGCTTTTCGGCAGGAAAGATATTTTCCGTCTCTTCCTCTCCGATAAAAAGAGCAATGCCCTTGCGTATCTCTTTAACAGTATCTGAGGACATTGCCGTCTTGGCAATGTTGGAAGTTATTTCGTCCAGCTTGTCGGCAAAATCCACTGTCTTGACGGGAATTTCAAATTCCTTGCCATATGCTTTGAGCGTTCTCGGCTTGCGGGTGTAGGTAAATTCTCCGCTCTTGACAACGCCGCTGCTCATGCTTATATTTGATTTCATGTGTTTATCCTCCTTTTATCATACAACAGCAGCAGGATCTGTATCCGACCATTTGCCGTTTGTCGGGTCGAACCACCCCTGAGCCTCGTCGCCCTGCCCGTTGAAATTGCCTTTGATTATCATGTCGTCATCATCATCGCAGGACGATACCTCAACGGCATATCTGCCTTTTCTCGCCGGGTAATATGTCTCCTTGACAGGCTCCTCAAACATATCCACGGTAACTATAGTGACCGTGGCGTCACTGCCTGTCTTACGCTTGGTATAGATGTCATAAACCTTTCGCGTGGTGGGGTCGTTGAACATCAGAAGATCCTCAAAGCCGAAGGACGGAGAATAACTGGTTATATTCTTTCGTGATGATTTTTCGTTGATATATTTGCGTTCCTTGGTCTGCGCGGAGGGACTTTCCGTCATGGTCGTCCAGCCTGTTCCCATTCTTGCCCATACGCCCTCGTCCTCCTGCGCTGTTGCCTGTTTGTCCACCCCGGTAACGTCCATAAAATGCGCAATGTCAGTACGCTGGGCGGTCTGTTCAAGATCCACTCCGTCAGCAGATTTGTAAATACTCATAAAAACACCATTCCTTTCAATTTCTTGATATGTAACTTAATTTAAGCTGCAATTGATAAAGCCCTGTTTTTCCGGTATCGTCGTTTTCATAGAGATAACCGTTTGCCGCAGAAAGCTTTGTGGGCGTGCAGCCTTCCGGCAATTTCGGGAAATTCTTTGCCGCAGTCTGAGCGGCACACCATTTTCCCAGACGTTCCACAAGCTCCGCGTTTTCAAGGGACTTTTTATCGTCACGCCTGAGCCGCGCTTGGATAACAAAGTTGTACTCATGCTTTCCGCCGCCGGAAACAAATTTTTTTACAATGTTGTCGCTGTCAACAAAAATGCCATAGTTCGTGGACTTGTCGTCCGTCCAGTCAATGTAGCGAGCCTTGACCGGAATTTCCGCAAGCAAAGGACATTCAGCCATATACTCACGGACAGCCTGCATAATGCTCATATTATTCAACCTCTTTTCTTATATCGCGCTCCGGCGCGTTCAGCTGCTCCTGCAAGGATATTTTCCAGCCACACGGCTTTCATTCGTTCAAACCATTTCTTTCCGCGCAGACCGCCGTTTGCAGTGCCTTGCAGTCCGCGACCCTTGTTCCCGTAATAGTTTTTACGGGCATACGGTATATTCTGACGAATAATGCCTGAGCCAATGACCATTCCAAGGATAGCTGATTTTATCAGATCACCGGATCGCTTAGGTGTGTACGGATCCATGTTCCGTATTACCTCACTGTCAATGAATTTCTGCACCCTGCCGCCTTTTTGAAGTCCGCGAGCGCGGAGAAGCTCTTCCGTGTCTTTTATCCTGAACTCCATAACATCACCTTGCTCCTATCTGTATGTGTTTAAGTTCGCCGCCGTAATCCTTGACGGAAACGCTTGTTATCACAAGGGCATTTTCCGGCAGGAAATTTTCAAGGGAAACAGTTCCGCGAATGATATAGTCCTCTTCCTGCACACCAGCCGTTATGTCGGGGATATATATCGCCGCTTTGTCGGCATTGTTCTTGCCATACTTTTTGACCTCGTAGCCTTTAGTATCCTGCCACATACAGGGATATGTTCCCACGGCAATGTAATTGCCGTCATCGTTTGTCCGGATAACGGTACATTCTCCATTTGTGATCATCACAACCACTTCACCGCCTTGACAAGATCAGCAAGGTAAAGCTGTATGGCATCGTCCAGCTTCTGCACATCTGAACGCTGCGTTCCTACCGCATAGGAGACCGACATATCTCCGACGCTTTCCGAAGCCTTGACACTGCTGCCCGTTTCAACGCTTGACATTACCTCGGAAAGAGCGCAGCAGGCTTTTTTAACACGTTCCTCCATTTCTTCGGTTATGCCTGCTTTTTTGAGGATATATCCCGTCCTGCTGTCAATGTAGTCGGAAGCACGCTCCGAGAGCCGCTCATAAGCGGTCTCGGATAATGTTCCTTTGTAGGTATCGCGGTAATATTCATAATCTGCGTATGCCATTTAGTCCACCGCCATTACATCGGCAATTATAGTTATGATGTCCGCTTTTGTCGCTGCCGCCCCAAGGTCAATGCCGTTGTCCTTTGCGTATTTACGCAGTTCTGCAACGGTCATCTTTGAAAGATCCGTTTCTGACGGCTCGGAAGACGGAGCAGGTCTTTTGGCAACACAAACAAGTCCGATCCTGCGCATATTCAGCCCTCCTATTCTGCTTCCACTGCGGTCTGAGAACAGTGGAGATATATTCCTGCCGCTTTGTTTTCGTATGCGTCTGCAAGACCGTAAGCCCTGTAGCAGAACTGCCATGCGTCGGCGTTCTGGTTTTCTTCCGGCGTAAAGATCTTGTTTACGGTGTGTTTGGAATACTGGAGCGTTGCAGGTTTGTGGATTATCATAAAGTTGATAGCCTTTGCTCCTTCGGCAGGTTTGAAACCGCCTGCGGTCTCGTCCATAGTTGTACCGTCCAACAGATCTATTGCAGTGTAAAATCTTGTTTTCGGCACTGAAATAATTCCGGTGAAATTATCGAGCATAGCCTTTGATTTGTAGCTGTCAACGGAGTTTATAAAGTTGAACAGCGTCGGCGTGATAAACAGATATCTGCCGGTGGCAGGAACGTCCAGTTCGTCCATATAATTCTGTGCTGCTAATATAGCAAGCAGTGCGCCGTCGCCGGAATCAAGATCCGCCTCGGTCTTACCGACGCCTTCCACTGCCGCATATGTCGCAAAGCGGAAAGCGTCAAGCTCCGGGACTACCTTTGTACGGATAAACTCACTTGACAGCTTGCCGAAAGCGATACCAGCCGTTTCCTCATTGTCCATATTATCAACAGTAAATTTACGTCCGCGGTCGTAGTTATACTTTACCGTCTCATTGGTAAGCGTTACATTGCCGCTTACATAACCGCTGTTGCGGCTGTAATCTGCAAGACCGTCCATCTCGATCTTAGGTATCGTGATTTCGTTGGCATTTGCGCCCTGTCTTACAAGAGTGCTGTCCATATCGAGGACGGAAGTTTTTGATGTGACCTTGTAGACCTCATCAAGCAGGTCAATGTACTTTTTAAAAAGTGCTATAGTATTTGCCATGTTGTTATCCTCCTATCTCTTACTTTGTGGCAGGCAGACCCATGATAGCCCTTGCCTGCGCGTCTGTTACCGCTTCGGCGGACTTGCCATGGTCAATGCCGGTGTCGATCCGCGCTCCTGCGGTGCTGTTTCCGTCGTCAAACAAAAACGCCTTGTCCTGCCTGAGCCTGTCGAGCTGCTCGGAAACTCCGGTCAGCTTGCCGCCGTCGTCAAGTTTTACAATGGACTTGTCAATAAGTCCCTTGACTATCTCCGCGTCCTTTGCTCCGCTGCCGGCAAGGGCAAGGGAGAGAGCATTATCAAGCTTCAGCGCGGCGGTATCGTCGGCATACTTCTTGGACATTTCCGCAAGGTCGGCTTTGAGCTTTTCAACGTCAACTCCGTCAAATTTCTTGACCGCCTCGGTCAGCTCGCCGATCTTGTCGGCAGCCATAGTCAGCTCCGCGTCCTTTTCGGCAAGTTTTTTCTGCTCTGCGGCGATTTCGGCTTCATTCAGGGCAATTACCTGTTTTGCCGTTTCCTCGGAAATTCCGAGCTTTGTCAGATCTTCAAGTTTCATAACATCTTTCCTTTCGTTTTTTGGTATAAAAAAAGCTCCTTAAAACGGTGTTTTAAGGGCGTTTTTACGGTATTAAAATCATTTCTCGATATAAGCTATCATTTCCTTATGGGAGTTTTTGCAATTAATGTATTTTGTTTCTTTGATAGCATATTTTGCGTTTTCCATTTTCGCCCCGCAATTCGGGCAATACGGTGTAAGTATCCTGACCGGCGGTTCAACGCCGCATCTTTTGCAGTACGGGTAATACCCGTTGCTGCTTATTTCCCATGTGCTTACTATCATACTTTCATTTCCTTTCTGCCATTAGTTTTAACATTTCATCTGTAGCAGGAAATACCTCGGAAATTTTCTGCATTTTCTTTATATCGGAATTTTTAACTTTTCTGTAATGAAGCGGGCAGTCATATCGAGTATCAAATAAAAAACAGATCCACTTGTCATAAGGAACGAAATGCTTTTTATTTGTTTCCTTATCAATGATTATTGAACTATACCCTGAATTCAAAAACACATTATGTGATTTTTCAAATATTGAATAAACCAAAATTGAAATAATAGCAAGAAAAAGTACTGCGACACGGTAGCATATTAAAAAACTTATTCCGATTTCTACAATATTCACAAAATTTCTCCTTTCAGCCAAAATTAAAAGCACCCATAAAAATGAGTGCTATAATCATTTAAAGTGTTTTAATATGAGCTTGCATATCCTCAAGGATTTTTTCAAGGGTATCATCTTTGTATTTTTCACACCATTCAGCATAGGTTAATCCGCTGAATGATTTGAAATATTCATCTCTTTCCTCTTTTGTCATTTCATCAATGGTTTTATCATTGATAGTTATGATACGTGTGTCCCTTTTATTTGACATTTAAATCCCACCCATATACTTTACAAAATGTTGTTAATGCACCTATGTCACCATTTAAATCTCTATAACATCTGTTCCATTCATTCTTTGCAAGTCTGTATTCGTTTTTGTCCGTCAAATCAAGCCGTTTACCCTTACCAACAGAGATAATATACACCGTTCCGTCATGTCCGGCAGCTATCAATGATTTTATATCATTGCGATCATTAAGTGTCAGGAAATCGTCAAAGCTTGGAGCGACACTGTTTGGGTGATTATGTACAAGGATATATTCGTTTTTCTTTCCGATCGGTAAAGTGAACGAACCGCCAAGGTTTTCAAATTCTTTTTGCTTGAATTTGGTCTTGCCGCTTTTGGAATCAAGTATATGAACTGTTTCATTCGCAGTTCCACTGTTCTTTTTAACAATTGCCCTGCAATAATCGCACACTCGTTTATCACCTCTTGCCGTTGACGTAACTCCTTTGAATTTCTGTCGATATTCTTTACTGTCAATGACTTTGAGATTTGCTTCATACTCTTTGTTGTGTCCGCCGCTCTGCTTTACGGTAACAGACTTTGCCGGAGCGTTATACCTCTTCGCCGCATGAACAGCCTTTTGCGAAACGCTCCGATTAAACCCGTCAACCCGCACTCTCGAACTATCCGGCAAAAGTCCGGTATTTTTCAGGTGTTCGTTAAGACGTTCCTCACGCTTTTTCAGTGTTGCGGATTTACGGGCAAATTCGCGGTCAAGTTTAGCCTTTAACTCCGGATCATCAGCAGCGGAACGCGCCCCGTCCAGAGCCGCAAG
>CANQXX010000060.1 GCA_947627905.1 uncultured Clostridia bacterium | reverse complement strand
TGCGTCCCTTGAATTGGCTTTCGCCTATCGAATTTTTGAATATTTATTCTGTACAATATCATTGACAAACTTACATTTTACAGTTTGTTAAAAACAAAAAAATCATATAAAAATCAGTCCTTTATTATTTATTTCGCACAAAATGTCCGCTGTGCCTTTATGTAAAGGTCCGCGCTGGTGAATTGCTTCCGCGTACTTATCGGCAAGCTGAAAATTTCCGGGGCTCGGCTCCTTGCTATGGCACAGCCATAACGAAAAATACAATAAATTGCCCAATAACATATGACAAAATTAACAGTATGTTCATTGAAGTATTTGCAAAAATATGGTACAATAATTTAGTTAATATCATAAAATACGTTCCGTGTTATATATGCGGAACGAGCCAATATTTACAAGAAAGGCGGATAATTTATGGCAAAGGAAAAACAGACAGCCGGAAAGATCGACCCTGCCGAAATGATAAACGATCTTGTCAGCAAGGCAAAGGTCGCCCTTGACGAGTATATGAAGCTCAATCAGGAGCAGGTGGACGCTATCGCTGAAGCAATGGCTCTTGCAGGACTTTCCGCGCAGGGAGAACTGGCAAGAATGGCTGTTGAGGAAACAGGAAGAGGAATATACGAGGACAAGGTGACCAAGAACATCTTCTCTACAGAGTATATCTGGCACTCTATAAAGCATGAAAAGACCGTAGGCATCATCGAGGACAACGTTGATGAAAGCTATATGGAGATCGCCGAGCCGGTCGGCATCGTCTGCGGCGTAACGCCTACAACGAACCCGACTTCCACTACGATGTTCAAGTCCATTATCTGCGCCAAAACAAGAAATCCTATTATTTTCGGTTTTCATCCGTCAGCTCAGCAGTGCTCCAAAAGAGCTGCTGAAATAGTCCGCGACGCTGCCGTTAAAGCCGGCGCTCCCAAGGACTGCATACAGTGGATAGAGCATCCGTCGGTAGAAGCTACCGGTCTCCTTATGAATCACCCCGATGTTGCGACTATCCTTGCAACAGGCGGTCCGGGAATGGTAAAGGCTGCTTATTCAGCAGGAAAGCCCGCCCTCGGCGTAGGTCCGGGAAATACTCCTTGCTATATAGAAAAAACCGCAAATATCAAGCAGGCTGTACACGATCTTATCCTTTCAAAATCCTTTGACAACGGCATGATCTGCGCTTCCGAGCAGGCTGCTATCATAGATTCCGAAATCTACGACGAAGCAGTAGACTTTATGAAGTATCACGGCTGCTACTTTGCCAAAAAGGACGAAATAAAGAAGATACAGGACGTTGTTATAGACGTAGAGAAAATGGCTGTTCAGTCATGGGTAGTAGGACAGTATCCATGGCAGATAGCCGAAAAAGCCGGCATAACCATTCCAAAGGAAACAAAGGTCCTTTGCGTGGAGCTCGGCGGCACAGACGCTGAAAAATATCCGCTGGCACTGGAAAAGCTGTCGCCTGTTCTTGCGGTAGTAAAGGCAAAGAGCGAAAAGAACGCTTTTGAATTGTGCGAAAAAATGCTCCTCCACGGTGCAGGACACACGGCGGTCATTCATTCTTCCAATGAAGAAGTTATCGAAAAATACGGTCAGACCATGAAGGCGAGCCGTATAGTGGTAAATTCTCCCGCTTCATTCGGAGCGATAGGCGATGTGTACAATTCTATGGCTCCTTCCCTTACGCTGGGCTGCGGTTCTTACGGAAAGAACTCTGTTTCGGAAAATGTTACAGCCAAAAACCTTGTAAACAGGAAGAAGATCGCAAAGAGGAGATTGAATATGCAGTGGTTTAAAGTTCCCGAAAAGATCTATTTTGAACCGGGTTCTATACAGTATCTTGCCAAAATGCCCGATATTCACAGGGCGATGATCGTTGCCGATCCGGGAATGGTACAGTTCGGCTACGTTGACAGAGTTACCTATCAGCTCAACAAGAACCCGAATAATCCGGTCGTTGAAATTTTCTGCGACATTGAGCCTGATCCGGATCTTACAACGGTCCGCAAGGGTACGGAAGTAATGAACGATTTCAAGCCTGATGTTATAATCGCTCTGGGCGGCGGTTCCGCTATGGACGCTGCAAAGGCAATGTGGCTGTTCTATGAAAATCCAGACGCCGACTTTATCGGAATGGCTCAGAAGTTCATGGATATCAGAAAGAGAGTTTACAAGTTCCCCAAGCTGGGCAAAAAGGCAAAGATAGTTGCCGTTCCTACCACTTCCGGAACAGGTTCAGAAGTTACTTCATTTGCAGTAATTTCGGATAAATCCAAGAACATGAAGTATCCTCTTGCCGACTATGAGCTTACTCCGGACGTTGCTATCATAGATCCTGAATTTGTTTACACCGTTCCTAAGGCTTCAACGGCATTTACGGGACTTGACGTTCTTACGCACGCTATAGAAGCGTATGTTTCTATCCTTGCGAACGACTACACCGACGCGCTGGCACTTCAGGCGATAAAGTTAGTGTTCAAGTATCTGCCTACCTCTTACAAGAATGCAGATCCGCTTTCAAGAGAGAAGATGCACAATGCTTCATGTATCGCAGGCATGGCTTTCACAAACGCTTTCCTTGGAGTGAACCACTCGCTTGCTCATAAGCTGGGCGGAGAGTTCCATATTCCTCACGGACTTGCAAACGCATATCTGCTTCCTCATGTTATCGAATACAACGGTGAGCAGACGCCTACCAAGTTTGCGGCATGGCCTAAGTACGATCATTATATTGCTCCTGAGCGTTATGCTGAGATAGCAAAGATGATGGGCTTTGCTTCGCAGAAGGCTTCCGATCAGGAATGTGTAAAGGCTCTTGCAAACGCAGTAAGAAAGCTGATGAAGGAAGTAAATATCCCGCTTTCGATCAAGGAAGCCGGAGAAAAAGACCCGCGTTCCTACATCGACCCGAAAGTTTACGAAAATGCTCTTGAAAGCCTTGCATATAAGGCATTTGACGACCAGTGCACTACAGCAAATCCAAGACTTCCGAGGATCGACGAGCTCAAGGAGCTTTACAGAAAAGCATATTACGGAGAATAATAAAAAGCCGTTCCGAAAGGAGCGGCTTTTTCTATGAGAACAGGTTTTAAAATTCATACAGTTCGGTCATTTCAAATGTGATGTCGCGCAGCGTCAGACCGCTTTGTCCGAAATATAATCTGCACGCGGTAAATCTTGAAAACATTATCACCTCGCGGTCAATAGATACCCATTTTCCGTTTGTTCCGTTAAATGTGTAAACTCCCGTCGGAGTTCCGAGGGTGAACAGTGTTACCGGCATCTGCGCAACCTCTCCGCTGTCCGATCTGGCGGTTATCGTGGCTTTGAATTTGCCCTTTCTGGCAATGTCAAGAGCAAATACATAGCTTGCGCCCTTTTCGGTGTTTATACCGTCAAGCGGAATGGTAACGCTTCCGTCCAGCTTGTGGAACTCAACGTCGGAAGCGTCAAAGCTGTCGGCGTCATCGGAACGGTTTATAATTTCTATTTCATCAGCAGTTCCCATAAGCCGCTTCATTGCAAGAGTTCCCATAAGCATTTTGCAGATGTTCTTTGCGTTCCTCTGGAGTTCTCCTCTTGTAAGCGTTCCGGCTTCAAGCGAAGCTATGGTGTTGTCTCCGTGAGTATTTTTTGAACTGTCGGCGCAGACCATATATACATCGTTCTGCGCTCTTGCCATTGCGGCAAAATTATTGCCGTCGGCAGGAGTTCCGCGCTCGTTCATGGTGGACCACCAGTCTGTCATTACAAAGCCGTCAAATCCCCATTCGCCGCGGAGGATAGTGGTATTCAGGTCGTAGCTGCCTGCCGTCCAGAGCCCGTTTACCGGACCGTATGTGGTCATAACGGTAGCTGCGCCGCCGTCTTTTATTGCAATTTCAAAGCCTTTAAGATAAATTTCCCGCAGCGCTCTTTCGGATATGACGTTATCCACAAGGCGGCGCCTTGTTTCCTGATTGTTTCCGCAGAAATGCTTGATAGTTCCGGTAACGCCTGCGGAGTGCATACCTTTCAGTTCAGCCGCAGCCATAGTTCCGGTCAGTAAAGGGTCTTCGCTGAAATATTCAAAATTCCGTCCGTTCAGCGGGTGACGGTGAATGTTCATTCCCGGGCCAAGGAGGCAGTCAACTTTATTTGCCGCCATTTCAATTCCCGTAAACGAGAAAAGTTCCGTAATGAGTTCCTTGTTGAACGTACAGGCTATAAGCGTTCCTATCGGCAGGCTGAAAGCCTTTGTGCCGCAGTCAAGTCTCATGCCGGACGGTCCGTCGTCACAGCAGCCGGCAGGTATGCCAAGCGCTTCAAGATGTTCTGAAACTCCTCCGAAAGCGGCGGCAGTTCCTGCGGTGACCTTGGGACTTCCCATTCCCTCGCCGCGGATAATGCAGGCAAGGTCATCGTCGGTAAGCTGAGCGATAAATTCGTCCATTGAATTTTTCCCGTCAAGCACGTCGGCAAGTTTTATGCCCTTGTCGCCGGTCTGCGGGATCTCGGCGGGAAGATTTTCTTTGCGGCGGATATCCATATCGGTCTTTGCGGTAGGAACATTTTCCATAACGATCTTGCCGCCGCTGTTTTTCATTCTTTCAAACTCAAGAATGGGAGCGTATGCTTCGGAAAGTTTTTCCACGGCAATGGTTTCAGGCATCTCAAAGCTGTAGACACATTCTGCGGATTTTACGTCCGTTCCCGCAAAAATTTTATATTCTCCTGCTTCGAGAACATAACAATGGGCATATCCCGACGCTCCCGAATCATCATATGACGCCATAGAATAAAGAGGTATCTCAAATGAGATCTTCTGCTCTTCGCCGGGGGCAAGTTCTTTGGTCTTTTCAAAATCACAGAGGACCTTTGCAGGCTTGCCCAGTTTGCCCTGAGCAGCTCCGCAGTATATCTGTACGGTTTCTTTTCCTGCACATTTGCCGGTGTTCTTTACTGAAATATCGAGCCGTACATTATTTTTATCATGAGAAGCGGAAAGTGTTTTTACTTCAAAATCTGTGTAAGAAAGTCCGAAGCCGAACGGGTAAAGGACTTTATCCTGCGCGAACGTTTCAAAATAACGGTATCCGACGTAAATGTCCTCGGTATAGAAATTCCTTTCCGGATCGCCGAAATACGGGTGTGACGGATAATCTGAAATATTTTCCGCAATGGTATCCGCCAGCTTGCCGCTCGGACTTATCTTTCCAAGCAGAACATCCGCTGCCGCAAGACCGCCTATCATTCCGCCGTGCCATACATAAAGAACGGCGTCTGGTCTTATATCGCGGACAAATTTCATATCAACAATTCCGCCCACATTCAGAATGACAGCCATTTTCCTGAAATTCCTGCGAACCTTTTCAAGCATATCATATTCAAGCTCGGTCAGAAGATATGAGCCCGGCTCGTTTTTGCTGTCCAGCTCTTCGCCGGCGGTGCGTCCGATGATAACAAGCGCCGTATCGGAATTTTCTGCAATATGTTTTACAAACGCGTCGTCAAGTGGCATTTCCTCCTGTGACCAGGGTTCGTCCCCCCAGCCCTCGCCGTGGCTGAACGGGTGAGCCTTTTCCCATTCCAAGTAAGTATTTTCAAGCTCCTCATTTAGCTTTGCGCCGTTTTCTTTCAGTCCGTCGACGATGCTCCAGACCTTTGAAACGTTCACAAGACCTCCCGAACCTGTGCCGCTTTTATAATAGTTATGCTGTATCCGTCCGAAAACAGCGGTCACGGATTTTTTTTCAACAGGCAGAACGCCGTCGTTTTTGAGCATAACGATACCTTCCGCGGCAGCCTGACGGGCGGCTTCGGTATATTTGTTCCAGTCGAGAACTATCTTTGCCATAAATTATTATCCTTTCAATATGTATTTTATCTGCTTTCAAGGAAGTATGACGCTTCCATATCTGCTGTACTTAGCGCAAAGGCAAGCGGGAACATTTCAAAAGCCTTTCCTATCTGTCCTTTATCCTCCGTGGAGGAAAAGCCCATATGATATCTTATTGCAAAAGCCTCTTCGCGCGTAAGGCGCATGAAGCCGGTTATTATATATACGGATTTTTCTCCGTGCCCGTAGGGGAGCTTATCGTCTATCGTATAATACGGGACTTTTTCCCACACGCCAAGATCGTTCTTGGCATTGCGGTAGTCAGTTTTATAGAAATTCACCTTGCATATATCGTGCAGAAGCGCCGATACTGCAATAGTTTCTTCGGAGTAATCCATGCCGTACATTTCACGCACTCTTTCACGCGAAAGGTAATCTTTCAGGCAGTGATACACGTTGAGACTGTGTTCGAGCAGACCGCCCTCATAAGCTCCGTGATAACGGGTGCTTGCCGGAGCGGTAAAAAAATCGCTCTTGTCGGACAGAAGATATTCAAGCAGTCTGTCCGAGCCTTCTCTTGTTATGTTTGTTTTGTATATTCCGAGAAATTCTTCTTTTTTGTTCATATACTGGTGCTCCTGTAATATCATTATAGCTGAGGGTCATATATCTTCTGCTTTATATAATAAAGTATAACCTTTTTATATGTTTTTGTCAATAACAAGATGTCTTATATTACAAGCTCATATCATGGCAGGGCGCTTTTATTATCTGTCGGCATTATGACCGGCAGATAAAGAGCAGGAATGTTCCACCATTGCCGAATTTATCGAGCTGATAACGACCTTATCGGCGCAAGGATCAAACCCGTCGTCAAAAAAGACCTCGGCGACCGCAGTGCGCGACAGTTCTTTTATGATATTCATAGGACGCCTTACGCCGAAGTTTCCGAAGGATATGCCGAGCAATTCCTCCTCTGCTCCGGCAGAAAGTTCAATGGTTATACCCATTTCATCGGATATTTCCTTGACCTTGCACTGTATCAGCGCACGCATATCATCGTCGGAAAGCCTGTGGAAGTTTATGATCTGCGTCATGCGTCCGGCAAGTTCGTCTATCATGCCGTGATCTATGATATCCTGCATGGTTATATCTTCATGGAATATGTCTTCTGCTTCACTGCTGTCATCGCCGGTATCATAATCCACTCCGAAGCCGAGCGGCAGGTATTTATGATCCTTACAAGCGGATTTATGCTTTTCGTTCCTTATGTTCTGGAATGCTCCCATTAAAATGAACATTGTCTTGTTGGAATCGAAGTTCCTTTCCATGTCGTTCACATCGACTTTCAGGCAGGTGCCCTCTATAAGAGTAAGCATATTTGACTGTATCGCTGCATTTATGTCAACTCCGTGAGAGCCGTAGCTCGGAACGAATTTTTTGTCTGCTTCATCAAGAAAGCATATGGCTGTTCCGTCGGTATCCGGGTTCATTGCAAGTATCTTTTCAGGTATGGTGGAAACATTATCGCCCTTGTAGCCGGTTTCCGTTATCTGGCTCAGGTCTATCTGTATAACGGGTATCGCGATATGATACATTCCGAACAGATCCCGTATCGTTCTGAAAAACTCTGTTTTTCCCGAACCGCTTGGAGCTGTGAGCATCCAGCTGTCGGCATGGGTGAGCCTGCCCTCGGCAACGTCCTGAAGGTATTTGTATATCACATACACGGCTTTTTTCAGTTCAGCGTCCTGCCCCTGTACCCTGTGCGTGCAGTATTCAAACATTGCTTTTGGCGTAAGCATACGAAGCGCACGCTCGGCGCTCCTGCGCAGAGGACTTTTGGCGCGTTCGGCTTCAATATCCTTTTCTGACAGGATATGAGTGCCCGGGGTCATGCTTCTGAAACCTACTCTTGCGTTTTTAATATCCTGACATGAAGCAACTCCTATTACTTTATCGGAACGATCGCAGATCGCCAACGCTCTGCCGCAGCCGGTAAGCATTTCAAACTCAGCGATAAACACAACAGGCATGCCGATCCTGTCGGCAAAATCACTTTTTGTCACGCTGCCGCCTTCGGGGAACAGGATCAATGCTCTGCCGTTTCTTTTTTCCAATATGTAATTGGATCCCGATATGCGCTTTTTATAATTGAAAAAAGACATCTTATCATCGCAGGAAGAGATAACATTAGTTGCAATACCGTATCTTTCCAGCTCATATATGCCGTCCTCAAGCTGTTCATAGATACCGTTGAATATGAGCTTTGCACAGTTGCCGTCGGCGCGGTATCCTGAATACAGGTCCTCATTTTTACCGGCACATTCATTGCAGAACAAAGCGCCGTCGTTATCCCGGCGCATGATAAGCTCGCCGTCCTCAAATGTTTTGGAACATTCTGCGCAGCAGTCGGATTCATAAAGATCAAAAACAAATTTTCTCATAAAACTTCTCCTTTGTGAACATCTTGTTTTCCTTTACAATTAAACTATAACACAGATATTCCGGCACGTCTTTCCTCATAATGGGAGCTTTTTTTGTCCAGAAACGTGTAAGCTCCCGCAAATTATCATTTATCGGTAAAGATAAAAATGCTGTAAATCAACTTCTTGCTGCGGCATAGTCAAACAGTAAATAGTTTGCAATAAAACGATAGATCGCTTTCTTTTAAACAATATGCACAATAAAACGGTTAAATTTTCAATTTGTATGAGCAAAATGACAATTTTAAAAAAAGCTATTGACAAAAATGTCGGATTGTAGTATACTATAAAAGCTGACCCACCGAGGGCAAAATTGATTTAATAAAAATTTCCAAAAGAAATTTAAGAAAAGGACTTGACAAAGGCGTGGGGAAGTGATATAATAAAAAAGTTCCGCTGG
>CANQXX010000059.1 GCA_947627905.1 uncultured Clostridia bacterium | reverse complement strand
CAATGAGGAAACAATTATAAAGGTTATCTGTAAGGAAGTACACAGACCGGACATGGTCATATTGGAAAATGTGGATTTTATTCACAGAACGCCTATGACTATACTTCCTACCGGGGCGCGTATGGAGATAGACTGTGACGTTCCGAGAATAGAAATACTTGAATCGGGCGTATCATAATACCGGGTAAAAGCATCAAATGGGGTACGATAGTTAGATGAGCATATAAGACTGTTATGACACAAACAGCAAACAAAACAGATATTCATTGGAGGATTTGAATTTGAAACCCCAAATTGCCGCACGGCATTTTGCAGGAGCGGATATTATCGTTATAGCCGCGCCTTACTGGGATCTGACTTTCCCGTCTTTACTTAAAATATATCTTGAAAATGTGACCGTATGTGGGGTGACTTTCCAATATGCCGAAAACGGTATACCACAGGGTCTGTGCAAAGCCGAAAAACTTTATTATGTAACAACGGCAGTCGGACCGGTAATACATAATTTCGGCTTTGAATATGTTGACGCCCTTGCAAAAGAATTTTACGGCATAAAAGAAACATAATTTTTTACAGACAGCAAAAAAGTCTCTATGGTAAATAAAATTAAAAAACTAACTGGCTTCGTAATTCAAACGGAGTCAGTTTTGTATTAAGCTGAATACGCTGATGATTTTATAGGTACATTTGCTTTCGGTGAAATGTCCGGAAATATATCCGATGATCCCGAAAAACATAAATATTATCGTGTAACAACATTTTTTGCAAAAAACAATTACAATATTGGCTTTTGCTTGATGAAACAGATAAACCTACCCAACCTTCCGGAATTTTTGCACACTATATATGCGGAACGTTCATAAAAACCATTCGTGCGAAAGGAAATAAATATGGATAAACCGACCTCGGACAAATTGATCTTTCAGTACATGAATAAAATATTCGGCTTTGCTTTGGAAAAGCTGCGGAATATAGATCAGGCGCAGGAGCTTGCTTCCGATATTATCTGTGAAGTTTACGGTTCATTTCTTAAAGCGGATAACATCGCAAATATTGACGGGTATGTTTACCGCATTGCAAGAAATGTTTATGCGCGATATATTGTAAATTTGCAGAACGGCAGACGGTTCATAAGCATTGACGAAATGATCCCCGCTCCGGAAATCCCGAATAATGACGATGCGGAAATGCAGGAAATTCTCCGCCGTGAAGTAGGTTTTCTTTCGGAACGTCAGCGGCTCGTAATTTATATGCACTATTACAATAAACTTTCAGTCGCTGAAATTTCAAATAAGCTGGATATTTCCCAAGGTACTGTAAAATGGCATTTGTCCGATGCGCGAAGCAAATTGAAAGAGGGTATAAATATGAATATCAACGAGCAGAATACGGATATTAACCCGGTCATTTTCACAGATATGGGACACAGCGGCGGAGCAGGTCCCATGGGCGATACGCGGGATATGTTTGATTCACGCCTGAAAATGAATATTGCATGGGCGTGTTATCACGAGCCGAAAACTTTGCCTGAAATTGCGCGGGCGGTAGGCGTTCCGCAGGTATATATTGCCGATGTTCTTTCAAAATTGGTGGAATACGCTTACATTGACAAGCTGGACAACACCAAAGATCCCAAGTACAGGACAAATATGTATCTTATAGATGTGCGTGGAAAATTCAATTACAACTACAACGGAATTAACGACAAAGCTGCGGAGTTCCTTTGTGAAAAATATTTTCCGGAAATTTTCCGTAATTTTGAAAACGATCCGGATCACTGGGGACTTACCTGTGACAGAAATGATATTAATTTTCTGAAATACAATGTTGTAATGCTTGCGCTGTCTCCGCTTCAGATGTTTGAAAACGATTGGGACAAATTACTTGTAAAACGTCCCGACGGCGGAAGTTTTATAGCCACTGCAGTGGTAAATGACGATCTCAGCATAAAAGATCAAAAAGAAAATATTTATTGGTCGTGTGGATTTATGACGAGAACATGGGATAATTTCGATGAGATCGATGATGAAAGCGACAAAATTTCCGTTGAAAGCGTTTCGGTAGATTGCCGCTATTCGGACAGAAACGACGGTTGGCGGGATAATCCCAGTGAGGATTGGGCAGCTCTTGCAAAATTCATGAAAAACGGAAAGGAGAAAATTTCTCCCGAAGAATACAAACGTCTCTGCGACAAAGGATATGTTTTTGAGGACAGAGTACAGCCTGCAACGGTAAAAATCACTTTAAGCAAAGATGAAGATATATTTAATTCATGGTGCAGACTTGCAAATGAAAAAATAACCGTTCCCGAAGAAGTAAAAAAATTTGCAAAACATTTGGACAATATGATCTTTGAAGAGAACAAAAAACATTTTCCGAAACATATGCACGAAGTAGTAAAAGCTATGTCTCTTAACAATCTCGGAGCGGGTTTTATGATACCGAGAATTGTGGAAAAGCTGATTGAAAACGGCGAATTAAAACCGCTTACGGATATTCAGAAAAAATCGGTATTTTCAGTATTATTTTATGTGTGATATTTTTTAAACGGTGAAATATCCATATAAAATAATTTCATGTACAAATAAAAAAACAAGGCATACGGCTTTTTAAAATAAGCTGTATGTCTTGTTTTTATATAGTTTTTTGCAGTTTTTAAGCAGATATTTATATCCTGATTATTTTAAAATTCCGTACTGAGTATCGTCAACGGGTTCAAGCCATTCGTTTGAACCGTTTTCTCCGGGAACTTCAATTGCAAGATGTGAGAACCAGCTGTCGGGCGCTGCACCGTGCCAATGTTTCACGCCTACGGGAATGTTGATACAATCGCCGGGATTCATTTCAACTGCATCTTTTCCCCATTCCTGATAATATCCCCGTCCTCCGACGCAAATAAGAATTTGTCCGCCGCCTTTATCCGCATGATGAATATGCCAGTTGTTGCGGCATTTGGGCTCGAATGTTACGTTGAAAATTCCCACCTGTTCTTTTGAAACAGGAGCAATGTAACTTTGTCCGATAAAATATTTTGCAAATCCGTCATTGGGTGTGCCGATCGGGAAAAGAATTGTATTCTGGTATTTGTCTTTTTCGGTAAGTTCAGCGTCTTTCCAAACATCTTTTGCCATGCGAAAAACTGCCCACGCTTTTGGCCAGCCTGCGTAAAAACCGACGTGGGTAACAATTGCCGCGATTTCCTCACGGGTAACGCCGTGGGCTTTTGCATTTTCAAGATGATAAATAAGCGATGTGTCCGTAATTCCGGACGACATCAGCGCAACTACCGTGATGATACATCTTGTTTTCAGGTCAATGTCCTGATTGTTCCAGTTTTCGCCGAAAAGCACATCATCATTAAAATGCGCAAAATCAGGCGCAAAATTTCCGAGCTGATCTCTTCCTGCGGTTTGTGTTATTTTTTTCATAAAAAATTCCTCCTAAAATTTAAAAATTTAATCAAACAACATTTCCTGCTTTTTGTTTGCCGTTCTGTGCCATTACTCCGACAAGGGCGTGGGGAACATAAAGTTCTTCAAGATAATTTATTTCTTCCTGCGTAAGTTCGATTTCTACAGCTTTTGCCGCGCCGTCAATATGGGAAAATTTCGTTGCTCCTACCACCGGCGAAGTAACTTTTGTTAATAGCCACGCAAGAGAAATTTCCGTCATTGAAACGTTTCTTTTATCTGCAATTTCTTCAACACGGCGGATAATTTTTCCGTCCGCTTCGGCAGTTGCATCATATTTAAATTTTGCATATGAATCCTCTGCAAGGCGTTTTGAAGTTTCACCCGCACGTTTGGAAAGACGTCCGCCCGCAAGCGCACTGTAAGGCGTTAATGCGATATTCTGATCCACGCAGAAAGGCAGCATTTCACGTTCTTCCTCACGGGCAATAAGATTATAATGTCCCTGAACCGAAATAAATTCCGTTAAATTATTTTCCCGCGCATAAAAATTCGCCTTTGCAAGCTGCCACGCAAAACAATTTGAAATTCCGATGTAACGGACTTTTCCCGCTTTTACGGCGTTATGCAGACCTTCCATAATTTCTTCCATGGGAGTATGGTAATCCCACATATGGTAAATGTAAAGATCAACATAGTCCATGCCGAGATTTTTCAGACTTTGATCCAGATAATTTTCAATGTGTTTTTGTCCGCTGATATTATTGTCGATCTCGTCCTGCGTGCGTGGCGTGAATTTTGTTGCAATAATATAATCATCACGTTTTGAAAAATCCCGCAAAGCCTTTCCAACAAACTGTTCGCTTGTGCCGTTCTGATAAACTATTGCAGTGTCAAAAAAATTAATTCCAAGTTCAAGACCGTGCTTGATAATTTCCCGCGTTTCGGTTTCGCCTACCGTCCAGCTGTGCTGTCCCGTTGCGGCATTCCCAAACCCCATACAGCCCATGCAGATACGGGAAACATTCAGATCCGACCTGCCTAATTTTGTATACTTCATGACATGACCTCCTTATTCGCCCAATAACATTCTTGCGCAGTTATAGGTGATCTCATAGATCGACATAAAAACATAATTTACTCCCGCTTTTTCCATAGCCGTCCGTTGTTTTTCGGTAACAAAAGTGTACGGATAAATTCCGAACATGAACGGGAAAAAGGTGTAGAGAAATTGTTGTTTTTCGGCGATAGGCATATCCGGAAAATACTTCTCTAAACATTGCATGACTGTCTTTAAGGAATTTCCGTAAGCGGCTTTAAATTCCACAAGCCGTTCGGGACGGCTGCCTGTCTCCATGTCATAATGGTTCATGGACATAATTTTCAGCAGCTGCGCTCGCTTTTCAAGAGAATGTGCCAATTTATCTGCAAATTCGTCCTTGGTAAGCGTTTCATTTTCTGCCATGATACGCTCCAGATCGTCGATCCACAGTTCGTACTCACGCTTTAGCAGAGCGAGGAAAATTTCCTCTTTCGTCTGAAAATAATTATAAATCGAAGTGCGGGTAAAACTGGTAGCATTACCGATCTCTTTAAGGGTAATTTCTTTGAAACTCATGGTCTGATAGAGTTTTTCGCAGGCGTTGATAATTTCCTCTTTCCGCGCCTCTGTCAGTTCCGGTGATCCTTTTGGCATTTTTTCACCCCCGTATATATCAAAATGTGCTGACATATTGTCACTATAGATATAATAGCACTGTTCTGACACAATGTCAATATAATATTGTAAAATTTACCTTTTAAAAACAAAAAATTCATATAAAAATAATGATCCCCCGGACAGTTAAGCGGCGTATAAAACGTCAGAAACAAGTCGTCATTGATCGGCAGGTTATAAAAATTGCTAAATATGTGTTTTTGCTTGCAATTTTTTTCCCTGTATGATATAATTTTATAAAAGTATTTTCAGATCATTTTGAAAGGAACATTATTATGCTTGAACAAAAACTTTTCTGCGACGGCTGGGAATTTTCCAAAAATCCTATAGATACGGAATATTCCGGAAATTTAAAATGGACCCATGTTGATATTCCCCATGACTGGCTCATAGGTCAGACAAAAAACCTTTATGAGACTTCCACAGGCTGGTACAGAAAGGCTTTTTCATACATAAAAAAGGAGCATATCCGCGCTGCTCTCCGCTTTGAGGGCGTATATATGGACAGCAAGGTCTATGTGAACGGAACGCTTGCAGGAGAATGGAAATACGGATATTCCACATTTGAATTTGATATTACCGAGCTGCTGAAAAACGGCGAAAATCTCGTGACCGTTCAGGTAAATTACCGCAGCCCCAATTCAAGGTGGTATTCCGGCGCAGGAATATACAGAAAGGTACTTTTCAGGGAATATAACGAATGTCATATCGTCAGCGACGGAATATATATATGCTCCGGTATTGACGGAAGCGTTACGGTATCAGCCGAAGCTGAACGCCCCGAAAGCGTTCCGGTAAGCGAGCTTTCCATTCGCAGAACGATAATGGACGGCGATAATATCCTTGCGGAAAGAACTTCTCCCTGCGCCGCTTATGACAGGAGCTGTATGCCGGAGACCATACTGCGCGACGGCTGCAAGTATTCCGTAAATACGGATACCTTTAAGCTCGACAGACCTATCCTCTGGAGCATTGAAGAGCCTCATCTTTACACCTGCGTCTGCGAGCTTATCCGCGGAGAAGAGGTCATTGACCGTGAGGAAGTGCGGTTCGGCATAAAAAAAGCGGAATTTATACCGGATAAAGGATTTTTGCTGAACGGAAAGCACGTAAAGCTGCACGGCTGCTGTGAACATCACGATCTGGGAGCTCTCGGAGCGGCTGTAAACCGTCACGCCATTGAACGCAAACTTAAAAAGCTGCGTTCTATCGGCATAAACGCCATACGCACAAGTCATAATATGCCTGCCGCGGAGCTTATGGAGCTTGCGGACGAAATGGGTATCCTTATCCTTTCGGAAGGCTTTGATATGTGGGAAAAGCACAAAACGGAATATGACTATGCCGGATATTTTCCCGAATGGATAAAAAAAGATGTTGCCTCATGGGTCCGCCGTGACAGGAACCACGCTTCCCTTATCGGCTGGAGCATAGGCAACGAGATCTATGACGCTCACGAAAGCGAACGAGGACAGGAAGTAACATCTCTTCTGGTGGGACTTGTCCGCAGACATGACCCGGGAGAAAACGGTCATGTGACTATGGGCTCGAACTATATGCAGTGGGAAAACGCCCAGAAATGCACCGATATCATGAAGCTGGCAGGATATAATTACGCCGAACGTCTTTACGAGGAGCATCACAAGGCGCACCCGGACTGGACGATCTATGGCTCGGAAACGGCTTCAACCATACAAAGCCGCGGCATATATCATTTCCCGCTGTCGCAGACCGTTCTTGCCGATGATGACGAACAGTGCTCCGCTCTCGGAAACTGCGCCACAGGCTGGGGCGCACAGAATACCGAAGCCTGCATTATCCCCGACAAAGACGCGGAATACTGCGCAGGACAGTTTATCTGGACGGGATTTGACTACATAGGCGAGCCAACGCCGTATTCCACTAAGAACAGCTATTTCGGACAATTCGATACTGCCGGATTTCCAAAGGACAGCGCATATATCTACCGCGCCGAATGGACGGACTGCAAAGTATCTCCATTTGTTCATATTTTCCCATACTGGGATTTTATCGAAGGTCAGGATATTGACGTCAGGGTGACTTCCAATGCGCCTGAAGTTGAGCTTTTCTTCAACGGTGAGAAAATTGCCGGAAAGAAAATAGATCATCTCCACGGAAAGGAGCTCACTCTTGATACAATAGTAAAATATAAAAAGGGCGAGCTGCTTGCCGTTGCCTATGATGAAAACGGAAATGAAGTTGCACGGGATATACAGCGTTCTTTCGGAGATACTGCTTCTCTGCGCCTTGAACCGGATAAAACAACGCTTTCAGCCGACGGCACCGACCTGATATTCCTTGAAATATCCGCGCAGGACAAGGACGGCATATTCGTTGCAAACGCCAATGACCGTGTGAACGTTGAAGTATCCGGCGCAGGACGTCTTATAGGTCTTGACAACGGCGATTCCACGGACTATGAAGAATACAAAGGCACTTCACGCCGTCTCTTTTCCGGAAAGCTGCTGGCGATAATTGCCGCTAAGACCGAAGCAGGCGAAATAAATGTAAGGGTAACGTCTCCCGCTCTTCCCGAAAGCACTATGAAACTTACGGCGGTTCCGGCGGAAGTACCGGAGGGAATATCGGCATATGAAGAAAATTCTCATTCCGCAGCAGACTGTCCGGACGAAGCAAATGATATCCCCGTAAGGAAGATAGAATTTATCAGCGACAGCAGAGTATTTACTCCCGAACGGAAAGAGATAACGTTCCGGACTAAAATATATCCGGAAAATTCGTCATATAAAAATGATATCGAGTATCGGGTAACTACCGTTCTCGGAATTACATCAAATCTTGCAGAAATAGTTTCTTCGGACGAAAATTCCGTAACGGTAAAATGCAAGGGCGACGGTGAATTTTACCTGCGTGCGCTGTGCAAAAACGGAACGGATAAATATCATATACTTACTCCGCTGCTTCTTAAAGGAGAGGGGCTGGGCGCGGCATCGTTCGACCCATATGGATTTGTTATCGGAGGACTTTTTACCGTTCAGAGCGGAAATGCCGGAAACGGTATTGAACGCGGCGCGGCTTTTTCATGGGGAAACAGCTGGTTCGGATTTGAAAATGTGGATTTCGGAAGTATCGGCAGCGACACGGTCACAGTTCCTATTTATGCGAACTGCACTACGCCCGTTAAGATACGCTTCTATGACGGAATCCCCACAGACGGCGGAGAGCTTATCGGCGAATTTACCTATCATGAACCGCCGGAGTGGCTCACATACAAGCCCAATACATTCAAACTGAATAAAGTCCTCAAAGGCGTACACACATTTGTTATGGAATCGGGAGACGGTTTCCACGTCAAAGGTTTCAGCTTTGAAAAGCCCATAAAGGAAATTTCCGAGATAAATGCGGCAGATCACGACAGGATCTACGGCGACAGATTTACCGTTGAAAGCGACGCCGTTACCGGCATAGGGAATAATGTCGTTCTGGAGTTCGGAGAATTTGACTTTACGGAACACCGTCCGTCAAAGGTCATAATTACCGGCAGGTCACAGCTTGATATGAACAGCATACATATCACCTTTAAGGGCGATACAAATACGAGGATACTTGCAGAATTTACCAAGTCGGAAAATTATGCGCCGCAGGAATTTTTCGTTGACGGAATTTCCGGAAAATGCAATGTTTCGTTTACATTCCTGCCGGGCAGCGATTTTGATTTCATGAGTTTCAGGTTTGAATAAACCGACGCCGCACGCGATCAAGCGAAAAAATATCGGAAGCGTTTAACGCTTCCGATATTTTTATAATAGGCGATGTCATAACAAAAGGTTGATTTTAATTTTTTAATGTACCAATAAATGATAATTTAGCGGGGAAGCCCCCGCGGGCTTTGTCACCCCCGAATTAAGTTTAAATAGTAATCGTTTGAATAT
>CANQXX010000058.1 GCA_947627905.1 uncultured Clostridia bacterium | reverse complement strand
TTATTTTGTTCCGCTAAATTAAAATTTAGTATTGAAAGTTTAACGCCAAACATACCCGCCCCCTTGAGGGGGCTACACGTTCAAACGGCTTACTATTTAAACTTAATTTTGGGGGTGACATTGCCTGCGGGGGCTTTCCCGCTAAGTTATTATTCTATAGTGTTCAATTTATCCTCAAACATTTCCGCTATCAGATTATTGGAAAATTCATCTATAAAACTGTCCCCGATAGAAATATCTGTCTGCTCGCCGGAAGCCATATTCTTTAGCTTCGCTTTTCCCGTTTCAAGCTCATTGTCACCGAGAACAATGGTAAATGTCGCCCCGATCTTGTTCGCATATTTCATCTGCGGCTTCAGTCCACGTCCCATGACGTCCGATTCCACAAAATATCCCTCTGCACGAAGCTGATTTGTAAGAACCGCCGCCTTTCGCTGAGCTGCTTCTCCCATCGAAGCTATATACAGATCGCATTTCTTTGCCGGAACAAATTCCGAACCGGCATTTTCCATAGTCATTATTATCCTCTCAAGCCCCATTGCAAACCCAAGAGCAGGAAGCGGAGCGCCGCCAAGCTCTTCAATAAGACCGTCATATCTTCCGCCGCCGCAGACCGTTCCCTGCGCGCCTATATCCTTTGTGATAAATTCAAAAACAGTCTTTGTATAATAATCCAGACCGCGGACTATCTTAGGATCAATGCTGAACGAGATACCCATATCGGTAAGAGAGCTTTTCAGCTTTTCAAAATGCGCGGAACATTCATCACAAAGAAAATCAAGTATTACCGGAGCGCCCTTTGCGATCTCCTGACAAATGGGACTTTTGCAGTCAAGTATACGCATGGGATTTCTTTCAAGACGATCCAGACAGGTCGGGCAAAGCTCGTCCCTGCGTTTTTCAAAATATTCTTTAAGAGCCTTGTGATACTCTGCTCGGCACTTGGGACAGCCTATTGAATTTATAAAAAGCTCCACATTCGTAAGCCCGAGCCTGTCCAGCAGTGATTTTGCAAGAGCTATCACCTCTGCGTCTGCGGAAGCGTCGGAGCTGCCGTACATTTCCGCACCGAACTGGTGAAATTCCCTCAGACGTCCTGCCTGCGGCTTTTCATGACGGAAGCAGGATATGATATAGTAAACTTTCTGCGGAAGCGCTTCATTGAGAAGTCCGTTTTCAATTGCCGCTCTTGCCGCTCCGGCAGTTCCCTCCGGACGGAGAGTGAAGTCGTCCGGATCCTTGCCGTTTGCCGGACTTTTTGCGGTAACGCTGTACATTTCTTTCTGAACGACATCGGTAGTATCCCCTACGCTTCGCTGAAAAAGCGCGGTATTCTCAAATGTAGGAAAGCGTATCTCCTTAAATCCGAAACATTCCGCAGTTTCGGCAGCACATCTTTCTACAGTCTGCCATTTGTATATTTCCGAAGGAACAATATCCTGTGTTCCCTTTGGTCTGTTTGCAATAACAGGCATAATAAAATTCTCCTTTATAATGAAATCAAAAAAGCCGTCCCGCAAAGGGACGGCTGAAAACCGTGGTACCACCCAATTTCATCCGCATATCATGCGGACCTCATTGCTCCTTAACGCGGAAAACGTCCATATTTTTTTTCAATAAGAAAATTTACACATGGAAGCTCACGGGTGTGGTTCGCATTATCTCCGCACAGACGCTTTCAGCATGAACGTTAAAAAGCGTTCAGCGCCCTCTCTTTGGAGCGGAAAAAATGTTACTCTTCCGATCGCAGCTTTTAACAGCTTATGGGATAATGATAACTTAAAATTACTGTTTTGTCAAGAGGTTTTCCGAAAATTTTCAGCTTCTCGGTCTGCTTCTGATCTGTTTCCGTCCGGCTTTATCCTCATACATAAGGTCATCGGATATTTTTATCAGTTCATCAACAGCCGACGTATCATACACACGGCAGGTTATACCTATGCTTGCCGCAACTTTATAAGGTTTATCCGATTCGCGGTTGTAATTGTCGATGTAATCATTGAATCTTTTCTTGAAATTTTCGGAATATCCCTTTGTCTCCTCCGAAAGAACGCCGGCTACAACAAATTCATCTCCGCCGAAGCGGGCGCATATCTCTCCGTAAACGGCAGCATGGACAAGAGCCGCCGCAACGGTCTTTATGGCGTTATCGCCCTCGGAATGTCCGAAATTATCATTTATATATTTAAGACCGTCAAGATCCGCTGAAACTACCGCAGCCATTTTTCTTCCCTCATCGGCTGCTTTTTCAAATTCAGGGATAACAAGCTGATAAAATCCGCGCCTGTTGTAAAGTCCCGTCATCGGATCCTGTATATAAAGGCGCTCCATAGCATTGTACATTCTTACATTGCCGAAACCGTTGCCGAATGTTTCTGAGATCTGCTGTATCCTTTCGTAAGCAACAATATTTATATCCACATTAAGACAGATATATCCCAGCGGTATGTTAAGATAATGCAGCGACGAAAAGATCACCGGTCTATCCATGTCGATATATTTTTCAAATCCGGGTATGATATCTTTTCTTTTAAATATTTCGGTATCGCTGCTCGGTTCGTATAAATCATTGAAACGTCCCCGGTAAACCATTATCATATCATCGGTAAAGGGTTCGCCCGGCTCACATTCCGTATCGGCGGACATTTCCGAATCGAGAGCGTCTATATTAAGGCAGCAGAAAGAATTATTGAACATTTCCTTATCTTTAAGCCCCTCGTGTATAAGTTCGGGCTTTTTTACCGTGCTGATATACGACATAAGATCGTTCATATCGCTTATGCGCTGCTGATAGCCGTCAAGACGGTCATGCATCTCTCTTATCATCAGCATTGAATCGTTCGGCTTTTTCTTTACACAGCCGCATGACTGTGATTTTACCATTTCAAAGTTTATAAGTATTTCGTCAGGGATCTTTCCGCCGTTTCTGACAGCTTCAAAGGTGTCGATCATGCTTCTGCACATTTCGGCGCAGCCGCTGCGGCAGGTAGTAAGTCTCGGATTGTGATATTCTTCGTCCTCGATCCCGTCAAATCCCGATATCAATATATCTTCCGGAACGGAATAGCCCTTATCCGCCAGCATGGCGCAAGCCGTTATAGCCATTACATCATTGCTGCATATTATTGCTTCCGGAAGCTCCTTTCCGTCGGCAAGGAATTTCTTCATTACCTCTCTTGTGGGATAATCCCAGAAATCGCCGTAGCCCACGCGTTCCGGATCGTAGGGTATCCCCTGCTCCGCAAGGACCTTTTTATATATGTCCAGACGCTCCTCCGAAAAGCTGTTGCCCTTTATGCCGGCAATAAAATTGACCTTTGTAAGATGATGATCCACAATAATATGCCTTACTATCTTTTCAAAGCAGTCGCCGTAATCATAGTGAGCGTTTATGCAGCCTTCTACCGGACGTTCCACCGCAATTGCAGGTATGCCGTGCTTTGCCGCCTCCTGAGCTATCTTGTCGGCTATATTCTTATCTTTCAGGAGCTCGCTGAAAATGATTATACCGTCTATGATATCATAATCTATAAGGCTGAAAATATAATTTTCTCCCTTATCGTTGCGGCTGTTTCCGTACAGTGCCGTACAGGTCTGATATACAAAAAGAGTATACCCTTTTTCCAGGGCATATTCGTTCAGTGCGCTTATATACCTGAATGATATTCTTTCATATGCTTTTGGCAAGCATACCGCAATTATTTTTCTGCCGTTGAACATTTTGCAAATGATACCCTGTTAAAGGTATGTCTCCTTTCGTATAGTTTAGCGCCGGTATCAGAAGTGTCCGCCGTGTCCGCCGTGACTGCTTCCGCTGCTGCTGCTATGCGTACTGCTGCCGCCGGAACGATGCCCCGAGCTTCCGGAAGAACTGCTTACCCTTGTTTTTGTAACATTGCTGTACAGGAACTTATCCGTGCCTCCGGTGACCCGGAAGCTGCCCTGACGTATATAGTTTTCCGCCTGAGTCTGCATATTAACGCTTTTAAGCTGCGAGCTCATCATGCCGCAAACGGTTGCTGCAATTATCAGTCCTGCTGCAAGAGCGATCATAAAGTACAGAACGTAATGTTTTTTTCTATATATATCATAGGGCTTGCCGTTTGATTCATAGTAATCTATCAGCTCGTCCGATTCATCGGCAAAACTCCTGAACGCATCAGAGTAATCCCCACTGCTAAGGAATGATACAAAATTGCTGTCCAGGCGTTCAAGCCCATAGTCGGTAAAGACTGTTATCCCCTCTCCGCAGGTAGACATATGGTACGCGCGTTCTTCCATATCTATCGCAAGGATAATGCCGCTGTTCTTGCTGCCGTAACCGTAGCCGTTGTAGTCGTAATAATCGTCCGCAAAGGCTTCGATACTTTTTCCGTTTGTACCGTATGTGGTAACTACGGCTATATCGTATTTCCTGCCGTGCTTTTCGATGATATCAAGTATCATATCCTCAAGCTCGGCTTCCTCACTGTCCGTAAGGATATCCGCATTATCGACGACTTTATCGGAATTTTCCGCGTATGCCGTCATGCTGGTCACCGTCAGCAGCACGACCGCAGCCGAAATGAATGAAAGTACCTTTTTAAGCATATTCATAAGATACCTCCGGCAAAAAATACCATTATAGCAAATGCCAGCGCTGTGACAGCAGCCGTAACACCTGCAAACAATAATCCCTTGCGCTTAGGATCCGCAGGAAGATCTCCCACGAATTTGCCCGTCTGACCGTTCATTGCAAACCGGTATATCTTGCCCCTGTAATTGGTGCTGAGCACCCACACAGGCATAAGGGCATAAAGCGCCTGACCGCGTTTAAGACGTATATTTGCCGATTCCTGCACCACCGAAGAATAGCCGCTGACCGTTCTGCGGAACGCATTTTCCGTGCTTTTATGTATGCGGGCGTTTACCGCAGGAGCGCACTGTTCACTGTCAACATCATATTTATCCGCAAGATATCCTGCGAGATATGCTGTTGTTGTGAAATTCTTGCAGCCGCTGTAATTATAAGGCTCTACAGACTGTGAAAAATCATCGGGCATTTTTGTTGAGCCGTCGGCAGGAACTTTGTCAAAGCTGATCTCTCCGTCGCGGGTAACAAGATAATACGATGTTCTGGTATAAATGTAATTTCCCGATGTCCAACTGCTTGACTTTGAAGCCTTGTACCGGATATGAGCCTCAGCGTCACAATCAAAAAGCCAGAACGGCACATAAACGCCTTTTATCTCCTCTATCCTGTTTTCCGAAGAAAAACTTTTAGGCAGCAGGAATTTGCCCTTGAGATGTCTCCGCAAAGCATCCTCGGCAAACCTTTTATCTATTGCGAAAGGTATGATAAGATCGGGCTTAAGACCGCCCTCAAACTGCCCCGTCATTATTACCGGACTATCACAGTACGGACAGAACGAAGCGGAAGTATTCTCATCGGCAACCACCTGACCTCCGCAGCTCTGGCAGGTATATACTTTCATTCCCTGCTGTTCGTCCTCGGTCCATTCAATGCCGCTGGCATTCCACTTAAGATCGTCGCCCATATCGTTCATACGGTCTTTATTGTATTCGTCAAGAGCATGTATGTCAAATTCCGTATCGCAGTAAGGACATTTAAGATTTTGTCCGGCACTGTTAAATTCAACTGCTCCGCCGCAGTTGGGGCATTTATATTCGGTCAGAGCGTCCATAGCATCTATCCTTTCAGGTATTCAGAAAATACGGGATATTTATTTTTTATCTCTGTCGTCAAAAACATCTCCGCATTCCGGACAGAATTTAGGAGGATTTTTCGGATCTTCCGGTTCCCAGCCGCATTTATCGCACTTATAAACAGGTTCTCCGGCAGGCTTGGGGCTTCCGCATTCGGAGCAGAATTTTCCCTTGTTCACTGCGCCGCAGGAGCAGGTCCAGCCCTCTGCGGAAGGCTTTGGCTTGCCGCACTCGGAACAGAATTTTGCGGTATTTACCGTGCCGCAGGAACAGGTCCAGCTATTGGCATTGTTTGATGTCTGCTGAGAATTATTATTGTTGTTGTTATTGTTCTGCGCAGCCATTCCGTAAAGAGCCTGTGCATTAAGTCCTCCTGCCTGCTGAGCCATTCCCATGCCGATAAAACCGGTCATAGCTCCGGCACTGTTGGAAGCCGCGGCTTTCATAGCCTCTCCCTGTGCACCGACTATAGAAGCCGCCGCCATTGAAGGATCGCGCATTACAGCCGTTCTCTGGAGATCCTTTATCATCTGCTCATCTTCGGGAGAGCAGGTAACGGAATTTATTCCAAAGGAATCTATCTTTATTCCTCTTGATTTTACCCATTTATTGGAAAGCACTTCGTTGAGCGCATCGGCTATCTCCTGTGTATGAGCCGGAAGAGAACTGTATCTTACGCCCATGTCCGAAATCTTTGCAAAAGCCGGCTGGAGAGCAGTCATAAGCTCGGTTTTAAGAGTGCTGTCTATTTCGCTCCTGCGGTACTCATAGCTGATATTGCCGCATACATTCGTGTAAAAAAGCAGGGGATCCACTATCCTGTAGGAATATTCGCCGTTGCACATTATGGAAACATCTATATCCAGACCGATATTCCTGTCCACTACCCTGAACGGTATCATTTTAGGCGTGCCGTATTTATTTCCCATTATAGCCTTTGTGTTGATGTAATAAACTCTGGTGTCAACAGCGGCATTTCCGCCGTGAGCTATTCTTGAACCGATGCTTTTGAACGTTTCAATGATACTTGTTCCGAGATCTCCGGAAAATACTGTAGGTTCGCCGGAAATATTGAAAGTATACTCGCCGGGTTCAGCGCTGACGTCAAGTATCTTTCCGTTTTCTACGATGATCATGCACTGACCGTCGGCAACGGCGATACCGGAGCCCTGAGAAATAATATTGTCTCCTCCTTTGTTACCGGCAAACTTGTTCTGTCCCTTTCTGACAAGGACATCGCTCGGAAGAGCATCACAGTAAAAATATTCTTTCCACTGATCGGAAAGCGTTTTTTTAACGGAATTTACAGCAACTTTGATAAGACCCATATGTAACATCTCCTTATAGATAAGGGGGTATCCCTCATAAAATATTAATAATATTATACATCATTGCATAAATAATTTCAATAGTTTTAACAAAAAAATATTGATAAAGACAGCGCCGCACAAAAGCCGTTTTAAAATTTTGTGCGGCGCTGCCTTAACGGGGAAGCCCGGCGGGCTTTTTTATCCCTGAAATAAGTTTAAATCAAGCGGAATATAAGTCGGGTATTGAAACGGATCATAAATTTTTCGCAAAGCACAAACTTCTGAAAAAAGTCCGCCGGTCTTTCAAGACTGCGCAGTGTTTGCGGGCGCTTATTCATCGAGCTTCAGAACTGCCATGAAGGCTTCCTGAGGAACTTCGACAGTACCGAGCTTCCTCATGCGCTTTTTGCCCTCCTTTTGCTTTTCAAGGAGCTTTTTCTTTCTGGTGATATCGCCGCCGTAGCATTTGGCAAGCACGTCCTTGCGCATGGCTTTGACTGTTTCTCTGGCAATTATTTTTCCGCCTATGGCAGCCTGTATAGGCACTTCAAAAAGCTGTCTGGGGATATTGTCTTTCAGCTTTTCGGCGATCTTTCTTGCTCTCGGATAGGCGTTGTCGGCGTGGACGATGAACGAAAGTGCGTCAACGACTTCTCCGTTCAGCATGATATCAAGTTTTACCAGCTTTGACGGAGCGTAGCCCATAAGCTCGTAGTCAAAGGAAGCATATCCTTTTGTGCGTGATTTTAGCGCGTCGAAAAAGTCATATATTATCTCGTTCAGCGGAAGTTCGTAATGCAGCTCCACACGGGTCTCGTCAAGATAACTCATATTCCTGAATATCCCGCGCCTGTTCTGGCACAGTTCCATAATATTCCCCACAAAATCGCTGGGAGAAAGTATCGAAGCCTTTACCATAGGTTCTTCCGCAGAAGCGATATTTGCCGGATCGGGATAGTTCGTCGGATTGTCGATATAGACAGTCTCACCGTTGGTAAGATTTACTTTGTAGATTACCGACGGCGCCGTCGTCACAAGATCGAGGTTATATTCCCGTTCAAGCCGTTCCTGTATTATCTCCATATGGAGAAGTCCGAGAAAGCCGCAGCGGAATCCGAAGCCCAGCGCAACGGAGGTTTCCGGCTCAAATGAAAGGGAAGCGTCGTTTAGCTGAAGTTTTTCCAGCGCGTCGCGCAGATCGCCGTACCGTGCGCCGTCCGCAGGATAAATACCGCTGAATACCATAGGATTTACCTCACGGTATCCGGGAAGAGCGCTTTCACAGGGAATTTCCGCATTCGTTACAGTATCTCCGACCTTAGTATCGCCTATTGATTTTATTGAAGCGGTGATATATCCTACCTCTCCGGCTTTGAGAGAGCCGGCGTTCACAAGCTCCATAGCGCCCATGTAGCCTGCTTCGGTAACGGTAAATTCCGCACCGGTAGCAATAAGGCGTATGTTCTGACCGACTTTTACTTCGCCGTCAACGACCCGGACGTAAATAATAACGCCCTTGTAGCTGTCGTAGAAGCAGTCGAAAATAAGCGCTTTCAGCGGTTTGGAGATATCTCCTTTCGGACAGGGTATATCGGTCACTATCTTTTCAAGAACGGACTCGATGTTTATTCCCATTTTGGCGGATATCTTAGGAGCTTCGTCTGCCGGTATGCCTATAACGTTTTCTATTTCATCGCAGACCCGCTCCGGATCTGCTGACGGCAGGTCTATCTTGTTTATCACCGGCATTACTTCAAGATCGTTCTCAATGGCAAGATATGTGTTTGCAAGGGTCTGCGCTTCTATTCCCTGAGAAGCGTCAACTACCAGCACCGCTCCCTCGCACGCTACCAGCGAACGTGATACTTCATAGTTGAAGTCCACATGGCCCGGAGTGTCGATAAGGTTGAAAACATAATCCTTGCCGTCATTTGAATGATAGTTCAGCCGTACAGCACGGGCTTTTATGGTTATGCCGCGTTCACGTTCGATATCCATGTTGTCAAGGAGCTGTTCTTCCATATCACGTTTTGCAACGGTGGAAGTCAGTTCAAGGATACGGTCGGCAAGCGTGGATTTTCCGTGATCTATATGAGCTATTATGCAGAAATTGCGTATATTTTCCTGATCGTATGACAAATAAACACTTCCTTTAAAAACAAATGCGCGTCTGAATATTTTTATTATACCATATCAGAGAAATTTTGTAAAGATTTTTCTCCTCAGAGATGTGGCTAAATCGAGCATATTATAAGAAGTCAAGAACAGAAAAAGGCAATTCACGGGATTTAGATTTTTGACG
>CANQXX010000057.1 GCA_947627905.1 uncultured Clostridia bacterium | reverse complement strand
TTCGCCGTCTGCGGACGGCGACAAGGGGCGCTGCCCCTTGACCCTGCGAGCTGGGCTCAGCTCGACCAGCTATTATTTTCCCACGTTTAGAGCGCTAAATTATCATTTAGTGTTGAAAGTTGAAATATCAAAGGTTTAACGCCAAACATACCCGGCTCATTGAGCTTAATGCTTCTTTTCATAAATAACGGCATTTTTCAGCTCATCACCATTGAAAAATGCTTTGAGATTTTCAAGCGTGACCTCGGCTATCTTCTGTAACGCTTCATCTGTCAGGAACGCCTGATGAGACGTCATTATTACGTTCGGCATGGAAACAAGCAAAGCAAGTACATCGTCCCCGATGATCGTGCTGGAGTAATCCTCAAAAAATATTGAAGTTTCTTCTTCGTAAACATCAAGACCCGCTCCGCGCACCTTTTTATCTTTAAGAGCCTGCAAAAGAGCGTCGCTGTCAATAAGCTGTCCCCTTGAAGTGTTGAGGATAACTACCCCGTCTTTCATTTTTGCAAGACTGCCCTCGTTGATGATATACCTTGTATCCGAGGTAAGCGGACAGTGCAGCGATATCACGTCGCTGTCGGCAAAAAGCCTGTCAAGCGGAACATATTCTATATCCGTATCCTTTGCGGGATATGGATCATAAGCTATAACATTCATTCCGAAGCCCCGGCAGATGTTTATAAAAATACGTCCTATCTGTCCTGTACCTATAACTCCGGCAGTTTTTCCGTGAAGATCAAATCCTATAAGACCGTTCAGGCTGAAATTGAAATCCCTTGTACGGATAAAAGCCTTGTGTATCTTCCTGTTGAGCGTAAGAAGAAGCGCCATTGTGTGTTCCGCCACGGCATACGGCGAATATACCGGAACTCTCACAATGTCTATTTTATCCTTTGCATATCTGAGATCAACATTGTTGTAGCCTGCGCAGCGCATTGCAATGAGCCTTACGCCTACGGAGCAAAGCTCGTCTATCGTCTCGCTGTTTATAGTATCGTTCACAAAAGCTACAGCTGCTTTGCAGCCTCTTGCGGCAGCGGCTGTATCCGGAGTAAGCTTATAGTCGATATATTTTATATCATATTCCGTGTTGAGCTTGTCGAACCATATTCTGTCGTAGGGTTTTGTGTCAAAAAAAGCTATTTTTTCCATATGAGCAGCTCCTTAAAAAAATTCTCGGATATATTGTCTGAAATATTTTTCATAATATACAAAATTCCGGAAAGACCGTAAAAAGTCTTTCCGGAATTTTTTTGCAAAGCCGCATTGAATTATTCTGTTCTGAGAGCCGTAACAGGATCTTTTCTTGCCGCCACTCCCGACGGGATAAGTCCTGCAATGACTGTAAGCACCATGCTAATAACTACCAGTATCGCTCCTCCTACCGGCGGAAGCTCGCAAAGTCCCGTTATATCGGTAAGATGTGTTATTATCATATTTATCGGTATATTCAGCAGAAGTGTGGTGATTATTCCTATTGCTCCGGCTGTAAAGCCTACGATAAGAGTTTCCGCATTGAACACACGGGAAATATCTTTCTTTGAAGCTCCGATAGAACGGAGTATGCCGATCTCCTTTGTTCTTTCCAGAACGGAAATATATGTGATTATTCCTATCATTATGGAAGAAACTACAAGTGAAATTGCCACGAATGCAATAAGAATATAACTTATTGCATCAATAATCGTAGTTACGCTGCTCATCATTATTCCCATTATGTCGGTATACTGTATGCAGAGATCGTCCTGACCGCTGTCGTTCATGCGTTTGTTGTAATCGTCTATGATGTCGGTTATAATTTCCTTGGATTCAAAATCTTTCGGATAAATGCTTATGGAGCTTGGATCGTCCAGATCGGAAACGCCCATAAGAGCCAGATTGCCGTCATAAGTAGCGTCTGTCTGAGCGGCATTCATCTGCTCGGAAAAGGCTGCCGCTATCTGATCTTCGGTCATGCCCATTTCCATAGCCTGCTGTATCTGCGCACCCATAGCCTGCTGTTCCTCGGCGGGAAGTGTTGCAATGTACGCCTGAAGCTCCTCCATTGTCATAGGCTCGGCTTCTTCCTCCTCGGCTTCGGGGAACTCAATGCCGGTAAAGATATCCACATCGGGATTTTCTTTTTGTTCCTTGACAATGTCGCTTTCGTTCACCTTGTCTATAAGATGCGTCATAAGTCCGGACTTATATCCGATAGTTCCTATTTCGCTTGCAGCGGCGGTGTTGTCCGACGGGCGGATTATACCTACTATTTCGATCTCCTCGGCGTTTTTCACCTTGTCTGTCATGTAAATGGAGTCGCTGCTCTTATCTACCCAGACGTCGCCCTCCTTGGCAAAATAATCGGTATTTAACAGGAGCTTGAATTTAAGTCCGAGTATATCATCAAAGTCGATAGATTTTACGGAGTTTATATCCTCAACGGTCTCACCGTCGATAGTTCTCTGAATGGCGTCGGTAAGCTCGCTGTCGTCAAGTATGCCAAGAGTATACAGCGAATAGTCCGTTACCTGATTGTACCTGTTTACTATAAGGACTACCTCGTTATAATTTTCCGGCATTCTTCCGGCAAGGACTTCATACTGTGAATCGAGTATCTCATCTTTTGAAATAAGCTCTCTCCAGACATTCATGCTGCTTGCCATTATCGGATTTTGAGCCATTTGCGAAAGTCCCATATCATCAAAAATACTGCTTGGATTTACCTTGAAAATGCCGTCCGAGGTATCTTCCTTATAAAGCGTGAGCTGTGTCTGATAGGAATATTTTATATCGCTGACAAGGTCGTCTATGCCCGACTCATCGCTTTCTATGAATGTCTTGAAGCTCTTCAGGTCGTTTGCGGAAATTTCCGCAAACATAGCTTCCATCATTTCGGTCATGACGTTCTGAGGATATATCTTACTTTCCTCTGTATCCGTTTCATCGCCCTGCGCCATGGACATCATGGTCGTCATAACGGTGGTCATGTCTATGCTCGTTCCCTCTATCGTAAGAGGATAGCTTGAAAGGGTCTCTTCCTGCACCCGGTCTATGTAGTCATGCGTTCCGCTGGAAAGGGAAAGTATCAGCGCAATGCCGATGATACCGATGCTTCCCGCAAAAGCAGTCATGAAAGTTCTTCCCTTTTTGGTCATAAGGTTGTTCATTGAAAGAGAAAGCGCGGTAAAGAATGACATCGACGCTTTTTTCTTGACGACTTCCGTTTTTTCGCTTTCTCCGCCGTCTGTCTTTTCGGGAACAATACCGTCAAAGGGATCGCTGTCCGCCTTTACCTCACCGTCAAGCAGACGGATTATCCTTGTAGAATATTTTTCCGCAAGATCCGGGTTGTGAGTTACCATTATTATGAGCCTGTCCTTGGCGATATCCTTTAGAAGTTCCATTATCTGGACGCTTGTTTCTGAATCGAGAGCGCCGGTAGGTTCGTCCGCAAGAAGTATATCCGGTTCGTTTACAAGAGCTCTTGCGATAGCCACTCTCTGCATCTGACCTCCGGACATCTGGTTCGGCTTTTTGTTGAGCTGATCTCCGAGACCTACTTTTTCAAGAGCTTCCTTTGCGCGTTTTCTTCTCTCGGCTTTCGGAACGCCGGAAAGGGTAAGCGCAAGCTCTACATTGGAAAGAACGGTCTGGTGCGGTATAAGATTGTAGCTTTGGAAAACAAAGCCTATAGAATGATTGCGGTATGTATCCCAGTCTCTGTCCTTATATTGTTTTGTGGACTTTCCGTTAATGACCAGATCTCCGCTGGTATACTGGTCAAGACCTCCTATAATATTCAGCAGTGTAGTTTTTCCGCAGCCGGAAGGTCCGAGTATCGACACAAACTCATTCTCTCTGAATTTCATGCTTACGCCTCTCAGAGCGTGTATTTCGGTGTCGCCTACGGTATAATTCTTGACAATTTTATTTAGCTCGAGCATTGAGCCGGCTCCTTCCTTCAAATAAAAATACATAATAATTATATACCGATTTAATTATACAAAAGTGCCAATTTTATTAACATTATATAAATTTGCCTTGTCCGGCGATATTATTGTTATCGGCGCTTGCAATACTGAAAACAGATATCCCGCCTTTTTCAGACGGGATATCATTCTTATTTTTCAAACGCCTGCTTTATCTTGTCAAAAAAGTTATTGCGCTTTTTATAATTCTTTTTGTCATCAAGAGAACCGTCAAATTCACGCAGAAGATCTTTCTGCTTCTTTGTCAGATCGCTCGGAACTTCTATGGTAACATGAACGAACTGGTTGCCCCGTTCGCTGCGGTTCAGCATTTTTATTCCCTTTCCCTTGAAACGGAATATGGTTCCCGGCTGTGTTCCCTCAGGGATAGTATATTTTACTGTGCCGTCGATCGTAGGAACGGTAACTTCCGCGCCAAGAGCCGCCTGAACAAAGGTTATCGGCATTTCGGTATGAACGTCGTAACCATCGCGCTCAAAAATAGCGTCCGGACGTACCGTAACGGTAACATGAAGATCGCCTGCGGGACCGCCGTTTATTCCGCCGTGTCCCTGACCGGAAACGCGGATAGTCTGCTCATCGTCGATACCTGCCGGTATATCTACCGTAATATTCTTTGATACGGATACCCTGCCGTTTCCGCGGCATTTGCGGCACGGGGTCTTGATGATCTTTCCCTTGCCTCCGCAGCGTGTACAAGACTTCTGAGAGGATATAGTACCAAACGGCGTTCTCTGCGTTACCTTGACCTGACCCGTTCCATAGCAATCCGGACAGGTCTCCGGCTGTGAACCCGGTTCAGCGCCTGAACCTCCGCAGTCGGGACATTTTTCCATACGGTTGATGTTCAGATCTACCTTTTTGCCGAAGCACGCTTCCATAAAGCTGATATTTACATTCGTCTGGATATCCTGTCCCCGTCTCGGAGCGTTAGGATTGCTCCTTGAACCGCCCATGCCTCCGAAGCTGCCGAAAACGCTTGAGAATATGTCGCTTATGTCTCCCATATCTCCGAAGCCGCCGCTGAAACCTCCGCCGTATCCTCCTCCGCCGTATGACGGATCTACTCCGGCGTGTCCGAACTGGTCATAACGTGCTTTTTTATCCGGGTCGGAAAGAACTTCATAGGCTTCGTTTACCTCTTTGAATTTTTCTTCCGCCTCTTTGTCGCCGGGGTTGAAATCGGGGTGGTATTTCCTTGACAGCTTTCTGAAAGCCTGTTTGAGTTCTTCCTCGGACGCACCCTTGCTCAGTCCCAGAACTTCATAATAATCTCTTTTCTCTGCCATACCGGACTTCCTTTCGCCGCGCCTGCCGATTAAAAACGTTGCTTTTAAGTGTGCGCATTAAGTAATTGAATATGTTTTCAGCATTATAATAAGATCAGATTTTATCATTAAACAGCATACGGGCAGAAAATTTTCTGCCCTGTGCTGTATCTTTTATGAAAACATCTTAGTTGTTTTCGGTGAAATCCGCGTCAACAAATCCGTCTCCGCTGTCTCCCGAAGATCCGTTATTATAAGCTCCTGCGGAAGCTGCGCCGTCCTGCTGAGCAGCTGCTCCGGCAGCCTGATATATCTTGCTGGAAACTTCGTAGAACGCTTTCTGGAGCTCCTCTGTCTTAGCCTTGATATCGTCCGTATTATCGGTCGCATTTGCAGCCTTGAGGGCGTCTATCTTGGACTGTATATCAGCCTTTTCGGATTCGGATACCTTGTCGCCAAATTCTTTAAGAGCCTTTTCGCACTGGAATACCATGTTTTCGCCTGCATTCTTTGCGTCAACGGCTTCCTTGCGCTTCTTGTCCTCCTCGGCATATCTTGCAGCCTCGTCAACGGCTTTCTGGATATCGTCCTTGGACATATTTGTCGAAGCGGTAATGGATATCTTCTGCTCCTTGCCGGTGCCAAGATCCTTTGCGGAAACATTTACGATACCGTTTGCGTCGATATCGAACGTAACTTCGATCTGAGGGATACCTCTGGGAGCGGGAGCGATACCGTCAAGACGGAATATGCCGAGCTGTTTGTTATCCTTTGCAAATTCACGTTCACCCTGAAGAACATTGATATCAACAGCAGTCTGATTGTCTGCATATGTTGAGAATACCTGTGATTTCTTTGTAGGAATAGTGGTATTTCTTTCGATCATTCTCGTGCATACGCCGCCTGCCGTTTCGATACCGAGAGAAAGCGGAGTAACGTCCAGCAGAAGAACAGCGTTTTCCTTGTCAACATCGCCCGAAAGGATACCGCCCTGATATGCAGCGCCGAGAGCAACACATTCATCGGGGTTGATGCCCTTGAACGGATCCATATTCATGAAGCTCTTTACAGCGTCCTGAACGGCAGGTATTCTTGAAGAACCGCCTACCATGAGCACTTTCTTTATGTCGGAGGGCTTGAGATCGGCATCGGAAAGCGCCTGCTTTACAGGTCCCATAGTGGACTGTACAAGATCGGAGGTAAGCTCGTTGAACTTAGCCTGTGTAAGTGTCATGTTCAGGTGCTTAGGACCGTTTGCGTCCGCAGTGATGTAAGGAATGGAAATGGTTGCCGACGGTGTTGCCGAAAGGGTTATCTTTGCCTTTTCGGCTTCGTCTTTCAGTCTCTGCATAGCGAGCTTATCGCCCGAAAGATCCATTCCGTCAGATTTCTTAAATTCGTCTATCATCCAGTTGATGATCCTCTGGTCGAAGTCGTCGCCGCCGAGGTGGTTGTTTCCGGCAGTTGCAAGAACTTCCGTAACGCCGTCGCCCATTTCGATTATAGACACATCGAAAGTACCGCCGCCGAGGTCGTAGACCATGATAGTCTGATCCTCTTCCTTGTCGATACCGTAAGAAAGAGCCGCTGCGGTAGGTTCATTGATAATACGCTTTACGTTGAGACCTGCGATCTGACCGGCATCCTTTGTAGCCTGTCTCTGAGCGTCGGTAAAATAAGCAGGAACGGTGATGACTGCTTCCGTAACGGTGTCGTGGAGAAATGCCTCCGCATCGGATTTCAGCTTCTGGAGTATCATTGCGGAAATTTCCTGAGGGGTATACTTCTTTCCGTCAATATCTACCTTATAGTCCGAGCCCATGTGTCTCTTGATGGAAGCAATGGTCCTGCCTGCGTTTGTTACAGCCTGGTTCTTGGCTACCTGACCAACAAGACGTTCGCCTGCTTTTGTAAAGCCGACAACGGACGGGGTAGTTCTTCCGCCCTCTGCGTTAGGGATAACTGTAGCGCTTCCGCCCTCCATTACCGCAACGCACGAATTTGTAGTACCAAGGTCAATACCGATAATTTTTGACATATAGATCGATCCTTTCCCGGGAAACGGATAAAACGTTAAAGATCGTTTTATCAAAATTCCCTCATTCTAATATTTATTATTTTGATTTTGCAATTATAAAGCATTTTCAGCTTATTTACGGATTTGCAACGACCACCATAGCATGGCGGATAACCTTATCTCCCAGCTTATAGCCTTTCTGATAGACCTGAGAAACGGTGTTTTCTCCGAAATTCTCGTCCTCTACCTGAGTTACTGCATTGTGAAGATTGGGGTCAAACGGCTTTCCGAGAGCGTCTATTTCCTCTACTCCCAGTTTTTTTATCACTCCGGCAAACTGATCGTAGATCATTTCAACGCCCTTTTTGTAATTTTCATCGGAACATTCCGCAGCAACGGCGCGTTCAAAATTGTCTATCACCGAAATGACTTCAAGAGCCGCTTTAGCGGTAGCGTCCGCAGAAGCATTGAATTTTTCCTGTACCGAGCGCTTCCGGAAATTATCATACTCCGCAAGGAGCCGCAGGTATCTGTCCTTATCCGCCGCAGCCGCGTCTTCAAGAGCCTTGATCTTTTCTTCAAGTACAGCCTCCGGGGAAACTTCTTCCTCCGTGATCTCCTCTTCGGGAGTTTCCTCCGCCGTTACGGGAGCTTCCTCATCTGTTCCGGATATTTCCTCCGCTTCTTCGGGAACTTCCTCAGTTTCGGGGATATCCTTTTCTATATCGCTCATTCTTTATGATTCTCCTTTCGATATCGTCATTTGTCCTCGTCATCCTGATCCTCTTCTGAGATCATTTCCGTGATCCTTCCGGTAAGATATTCAAGATAAGGGATCACCTTAGCATAATCCAGACGCATAGGACCGATAACGCCGAGAGTTCCGGCTATTTCTCCGTCCTTTCTGATCTTTGAAACGATCATGCTGGAATTTTCGATAACAAAGCCGCCGTCCTCGCTGAAAACTACCTGCAAGTCGCCGAAGCTGTCGTCAAGCATATTTTTCACAACTTCGTTCTTGTTTTCAAGGAAGCGCACTATCTGACCGCTGTTTATATCCCGTCTTGCCAGAAGATTTTTTTCGCCGGAGACTTTTATCTCGTTATCCCTGAAGCCCTCCGCAAGTTCGCAGACGCCTTTCAGCAGCGGCGCAAGAGTTACCATATAGGTGCCCATAGCCGCAACGAGCTGCTCCACTATTTCCTCCGAAAGCTCATCAACGGGAACGCCTTGGAGATTTTCCGCCATATACCGGCTGAAAAATTCCATCTGCTCATTTGTAAGGTCAAATTCGAGCCGGCACACCTTGTTGCGGATATTTCCGGAAGAAGTTATCATCAGCAGTACATACATCCTTTTGCCGGTAGGAATGACTTCGACCTTTGTTATTACCGAAAATTTCGGGGAAATATTCTTTACTACCGTAGCACAGTGGGTAAGCTCCGAAAGAGCTTTTGACGCGCTTTCGATAAGAGCGTCCGCAGTCGGAGCGTCAACGTCGAGGCAATCGTCAAGCATTTTTTTCTCCTCGTCCGAGAGTTCCTTTGCGTTCATAAGCTCGTCGATATAAAGCCTGTATCCGCTGTATGTGGGTATTCTTCCTGCCGAGGTATGGGGCTGCTCCAGATAACCGAGCTGTTCAAGCACCGCCATATCGTTTCGTATTGTAGCAGGAGAAACTCTTATATCCGGCAGAGAAGCGATCGTTTTTGAGCCTACCGGCTCTCCGGTAACGATATATGCGTCGATCACGGCAGCAAGGATTTTTCGTTTTCTTTCGTCCAGCAGACAGATCACTCCTTTTTGCAGGTACAAGTATTAGCACTTTGACCTTTTATGTGTTAGCACTCTTTTTCTTTGAGTGCTAATTATATTATACACCACATTTTTAGTTTGTCAAGGGTTTTTTGAAAAAAATATGATATTTTTGAAAAATCTTCAAAGCGCGCATATAAATGCGGCATTGAACACCTTTAATATCTCAGCCTTCAGCTATCAGCACTTATTATAATTTATCTTGCTGAACATAAGAAAAACGGCAGCCCGTTAAGGCTGCCGCTAACCTTTTTCAATACTAAATGATAATTTGCGGGGAAGCGCAAATTTATTTATCTGTGTTGCCAAACAGCTCACTGGGCTGTTTGGCAAGGCT
>CANQXX010000056.1 GCA_947627905.1 uncultured Clostridia bacterium | reverse complement strand
CCTTGCCAAACAGCCCAGTGAGCTGTTTGGCAACACAGATAAATAAATTTGCGCTTCCCCGCAAATTATCATTTATTACTATAAATTACTATAAAATAAAATAGTTAGGAGATCAGACTATGTATATTGATTTTCATACCCATGCTTTTACCGAAACTATCGCCCCTAAAGCTATGGCAAACCTTACCCGTACTATGATGGAATCGGACTTCAGGGAAAAAGCCCTGCCCGTTACCGACGGCACTGTCGGAGAATTGCTCGGGAAAATGAATGAATGGCACGTCGATAAGTCGGTCATACTTCCCATTGCCACAAAGCCCTCTCAGCAGCATACTATAAATAATTGGGCAAAAAGCGTTCAGGAAGATCACCCCGACAAACTTATCTGCTTCGGAACAGTTCACCCCGACGCCGAGGACGCTCTTCCCGAACTGGAAAGAATAAAAGAGATCGGACTGCACGGTGTAAAACTCCACCCGGATTATCAGGGCTTTCTTGCCGATGACGAAAAAGCCTTTCCCATTTATGAAAAATGTGAGGAGCTCGGACTTCCGCTGATATTTCATGCCGGATTTGATGTGGTCTCTCCCGATTTGATACACTGTACCCCGAAAATGGGAGCGGAAATAATCGAAAGGTTTCCCCGTCTTAAACTGATAATGGCTCATCTCGGCGGCTGCGACTGCTGGGACGATACAGAAAAATATCTGGTTGGAAAAAATGTTTATCTCGATACCGCTTTTATAGACGGTCTTATCCCCGATGAGCAGGCGCTGAGAATATTCAGAAATCATGGTACGGATAAGATATTGTTTGCTTCCGACTGTCCGTGGCACCCGTCAACAAGGGAAATGGGACTGCTTGACAGACTTCCTCTTACAGATGATGAAAAAAAGGATATATCTTACAGAAATGCAGTGAAACTGCTTGGAATTTGAATTTTTTGGCTGCAATTCACTGAATGTACATTTTAATTTTTCACTTTAGTGTTAAAAAGTCTATTTACTCTGCTTATATTTATGATATAATATTACCATGGATATCTGTATTATATTTTCCAAAGGAAACACCATTGCTATTCATTAACAGAACGTATCAAGAATGGGGGAATAATTATGTCAAAAAAATTCAGAAAGGTCTTGTCAATACTTCTTTGTGCAGGAATGCTGTGTACGGTCTCTCCTGCCGTTTATGCGGAAGATGCCGCTCAGCCTGCGTCAGCTGCTGCCGAAGCGTCAGCGTATCCTAATACGTCGGACGACGGTCATACCCACACCGGCAGCAAATATGCGGGAACACGGCGCGTAGAACCGACCTGCACATGGCCTGCAATGATACAGACACTCTTTATATGCGACAAATGCGGAACGGAGTTTCCGATCATTGCCAGAGCGGATTCTGATAATCCGGCGCCTGCTCTCGGTCATGATCTTGTAGATCCGCAGCTGGTAGAAAGCGAATGCGGTTCATACATGATAGGTCATTGCAGACGCTGCGAAATGGATAATGTTACCACAGGTTCTCCGGAGCATAATTGGTCGCCGTGGGAAACCAAGGAAGAAGCTACCTGCGCAAAAACAGGCACTATGGAAAGAAAGTGCAGTAAATGCAATAGGACAGAACAGACCGAAATACCAAAGCTCAGCACACATACATGGGGAGAATGGGAAGAAACAGCAAGCGATAACTGTGCGGTCGGCGGCAAAAAGACAAGGCACTGTGAGGTCTGCAATGCCGAAGAATCCGTTAATGTTCCCGCAAAGAACCATAAATATCAGTTGATTACAGTAGAAGCTACCTGCACAAAGACCGGTGAATCATACCGCCAGTGTACTGTCTGCGGCTATATCGACGAGGAAAGCAAAATAACTCTTGCTATGAAAGATCATACTCCGGAAGCCGTTGACGACTGTACGGAAGATATCCACTGCACTGTCTGCGGCGCGCTCGTTGCCGAGGGACAGGAAGCTCACGATTTCAGCGAAGAATGGTCCTATGACAATGAAGGACATTTCCGCAAATGCCTGAATGAAGGCTGTACCGTTGTTGCCGACAGCGGAAAGCACACCGGCGAATACATAATGGGCGACTGCACAATGGGCTTCAAAAAGTGCGATATATGCGGCGCAAAGGCTGTAGGAAAAGAGGCAAGCCACAACATCGAAGGCTCGGAAGTAAAATACTTTACCTCTGAAAAGCATATATACCGCTGCAATAACGAAGGCTGCGTAGCAGGTCTTACCGAAGCTCATACTCCTGCCGACGGAAGGAACGATTGTACTTCTCCCGTTATCTGCGGCAAATGCGGAGCAACTATACAGGACGGTCAGAAAAACCACAACTTCGGCACAACTGCTTTTAACAGGGATTATGACGAAAAAACAGAGACCGGTCATATCCACCACTGCCTGAACAAGAACTGCAGCGGAACAAAGACCACCGAACATAATTATGTTTCCTGCGGCAGCAATGCGGAAATATGCGCAATATGCCATGAGATAAAAATAAAGACCGGCAAGCTGGAAAGCGGCTCTGCAAGCCTTGTTTCCGCCGATGAGGGCGAGATCAGACTGGACAGCGGCGAGGAAGTTTCCGGCGACGCTGTTCTCAATGTAGTTAAGGATACTTCATCGGATACATACGATCAGCTGGAAAAGGAAAATTCCAAGGTCAAGGCTGCTTATGACATTACCATTACCTGCGGAGGCGTAAAAGTACAGCCCGAAGGCAGCGTAAAGGTCACCGTAGCAGTAGACGGCATTGCCGATGACAGCACTGTTGATGTTTACTATATCCCCGATATAGGCGATCCTGTAAAGATGTCCGCGGAATATTCGGACGGCTTTGTGAGCTTTATTACAAATCATTTCAGCAAATATGTAATAGTTGAAAATGCAACAATAAACAGCAATGATCCTCAGACGGGAAATAATGAGGAAAACGATTCTCAGACAGGAAATAATCAGGAAAATGCTCCGCAGACAGGAAACACCGTTCAGAACAGCGGAAATACAGGATATAGTCCTGCGGTTTCTGTTCAGAAAACGAATAATACCGTTCCTGCCAACGATCATGACCAATATGAAGATGTAAGCTCGGCTGCCGGAATTACCGATGTATCGGAAGAAATATCGGACGGCTCTTACACGGGAAACGGAGCTGCATTTATCGTTCCGATCCTGTTCATTGCTGTATCGGCTGTGTTTGCAGGCTCAAAGAGAAAACAAAAGTAACAGTTTTTATCATTCGTAATATTTTATCCGGTGGGACTGCCCTTTACGGTGGTGTCCCACCGGATTTTTTAGTAATATATTCCATATTATGTAAATCACACGCTGCCCGGTCATATGTATAATAATGCCTTTTAACGTCCGGATACTGCCTGCGGAAGAAATTATATAAAATTTTCCTGCACTTTTTATTTTATTTTGTTAACAAAAACACATATTGCACATTTTATATGTTAAAATGTACAAATATTTGTTCAGGATTTATTTGAATTAACATATTGCTAATTTTCTAATAAAATGTTATAATATTTACAGTATCGTGGGCAGACTATGCCTGCTGATAATTTTATCCATATCGGAGGTGTCAAATATTTATGAAGACATTTGTCTATACGGCTACGGACGTTCAGGGCAACACCGTTAAAAATGCCAGAATGTCAGCCGAAGATGTTAATGATTTTCTTGACAAGATCCATGAAAAGGGTCTGTTCTGCTCCAGCTATAAGGAAGCAACTGACAAGAAATCCGGTACTCTTCATAAGTTCAAAACCAAGGAGCTGTCATATAACTGCCGTCAGCTCAGCGCAATGCTTACATCCGGTCTGACGCTTATCAGGGCACTTGATATTCTGTACAAGGAACAGGAAAATGACGCTGCAAAGCAGGTGTTCAGAGAAGTATACGAGGAAGTTCAGAAGGGTTCCGCTTTCTCTGACGCTTTGAGAATGCAGCAGGGCGCTTTCCCCGACTTCATGGTATCTATGATACAGGCGGGTGAATCTTCCGGTTCGCTGGACGTTATCGTACGCCGTCTTGAAGAGTATTACGACAAGCAGAACAAACTGAACAGCAAGATCAGGAGCGCAATGATGTACCCTATAATCCTTGCGGTGCTTTGCGTTGCCATAGTTATTGCGCTGTTCACATTCATCATGCCTACCTTCAAGGATCTGCTCACAGAAAGGGATATGAAGGGTCTTACCGGTGCGCTGTTTGCTTTCTCTGACAGTATCAGAGGATATTGGTATGTATACATAGGCGTTGTACTGGTAGTAGTATTCCTTGTATACTATGGTCTTAAGATACCCGATGTGCGATATAAATTTGATAAGCTGATATGTAAGATGCCAAAGGTCGGAAAGCTCGTTGTAAAGGTATATACAGGACGTTTTGCAAGAACTCTTTCATCTTTGTATTCTTCCGGTATCCCTATGGTAGAAGCTCTGGAGCGTTCAGCCTCCGTTCTCGGAAACAGCTTTATAGAAAAGGCTTTTGTTACGGTAATAGATGAGGTAAAACAGGGCGAACAGCTTTCCGTTTCGATACAGAGAACGGGCATTTTCGAGTCGATGTTCTGCTCTATCATCTACGTCGGCGAGGAATCCGGTGCGCTCGATACTATCCTTGAAAAATCCGCTTCGTTCTATGAGGACGAATCCGATGAAGCTATCCAGCGTCTTGTAGGTATCATCGAGCCTGTAATGATCATAATCATGGGTGTTGCCATTGGTTTTGTTATCGCAGGTATCCTTCCCGCTATCTACAACTCCATGGAGAACATTCAGTAAAGAAAGCACGCCTGTGCAGGACATAAATAATAAAAGGTCATTATACCGCAGGGGCGGTCCAATATATTTTATAAAAAATTAGTGAGGTGACGAGTATGCTTTCATTTGATATTACAGACAGACATGTTCGCATTATTCGCGGTACCGAGAATCACGGAAAAATAAAGGTTTCCGATGCTTCCACCATAGACGTTGCGGACGGTCTGATTGTCAATGGTCATATAAAAGATATTCCTAAAATGGCAACACTTATAAATGATGAGCTGAAGAATAAAAGAATGGCTGATAAAGAAGCAGTTATCAGCGTTTCTTCAAACCTTATCATATTCAAGGAACTGCATATCCCTAAAGCAAAGGGCAATCAGCTCCTTACAATGGTACAGAACCAGATGCAGCATACAATGGGTATTGCTGAGGACTATTCTATATCGTATACTATTGCAGGCGAGGTAGAAGAAGAAGGCGTTCAGGCGATGAAGGTACTGGCTACGGCTTGTCCTTTTGAAGTAGTTGACTGCTTCAGAAAGGTATTCTCCATGCTGGGAATAAGCCTCCGCTCGGTAGTTGTTTCCTGCAACAGCATTTCAAGGATCATTCTCAACGATCCCAAGTCCAGATCCAAGATGCCTATGCTCCTCGTTCAGATAGATCCTAACTTCGTAAGTCTGAACCTTTATGAGAACAATCAGCTCACATTCTCAAGATTTGCTTCTATTGATCCTGAGGACTATGACAATTCCGAGGATTACATATACGAAGCCGTTAATGAGAACATATTCAGAATGTTCCAGTTCCAGAGATCGAGAAACGGCGATAATCCTATCCAGAATGTTGTATTTTACGGTGATACTTCCGAGTATATCCGTCTTACCAACGCTCTGGAGCAGATGGATATAAAGACCAGTCTGCTGGGCGTTCCGAACAATATCGGCGGATATGAGAACTTTGAGTTCCAGGCATATGCAAACGCTATCGGCGCAATGTTCCGTATCAACAAGGACGTCGAGCGTATCAACCTGATCGAAGTTGACGCTTCCTCCGGACGTGTAAGCGCAGGCGCTTCATTTGCATTCAGCGTTCTGGGCGCAGCAGTTGTTTCCTGCGCAGTAGTCGGCGCTGTATGGCTCTTCGGAAATATACAGGTAAACAATTTCAATAAGCAGACTGCCGATATACAGACATACCTTGATTCTCCGGAAGTTGCCGCTCAGATAGTTGCGGTAGACACTGCGGAGACAAAGTTAAATAATGTCAATTCAATAAAATCCGTTATGGATACGGCATCTACAAACTATAATTCAAAACCGAAGCTGACTACAGATGTAATAGATACTATCGAAGAAAACCTTGAAGGCACAAGCGTGTTCTGGAAACAGCTCGGCTATGGAGACGGACATTTTGAGCTGACTTTTGTTGCCGAAGAAACTGATGAGCCTGCTCAGGTAATCGCAAACTTCTTTGAACAGGATGTTTTTGATAATATCACTTACACCGGCTTTGAGGAAAATGACGAAACATCAGGTTATGCTCTCGCAAGCAGAGAAGTTAATGGATATGAGTTTGTTGTATCATTTGATATGCGTGAAGTTGAGCTCGAAGAGGACGCTGCTGCTGAAGAAGCTCCTGCGGACGCAAGCTGAGAAAGGTCTGGTGATGTAAAATGAATATGAAACTTTCATACAGAGATAAAATTATTTTTATCGTTGTTATCGTAATAGTTATCCTTATAGCCGGCTTTTTCCTTCTTATCAGGCCAAAGTTCCAGGAAATAGATACAGCAAAGGCAAATTATGAAGCCAAGAAGCAGGAACAAGAGGAAATTGACGCAAAGATAAGCACTCTTCCGCAGCTGATAGAGAATATAAAATCAGTTGCCAAGGAAATTGGCGAAGAGCAGGAACTGTTCATGACAGAACAGGATCCGTACCTGAACGAAATTTATGTAAGAGAAGCTCTTGAAAGCACAGGTGTTGAGTACAAGAGCATAAGCACTACATATGCTACTGCCGGACCGATAACCAGATATACGGTAACTCCTGCAAATCTTCTGGCATATGATACTAAGATGAACACCGACCTTTATCACGAGCTTCCTCAGGAAGTCTATGACCTTTATCTTGAAACAGCACCTGCCGGATATCCGGAGGCAACGATAGGCATTACTTCAATGGAGCTTACTTTCTACGGTGATAAGGACCTGGAAGACGCTTATAATGTTATCGACAAACTCTCCCAGGACGAAAAAACAGTTATACTCAATTCCATATCTTCCGGAGATGATACAGCAGAAACGGAAGGCGAAACACGGACAGAGTTTACTTGCGTTATAACCGTTTACTCCGTATATCCGCTGAATGTTGATAAGGTAATGGAGGAAGACGGCGACTGGCAGCAGTATATAGGTCAGACACCTGTTACTGACGAAACTGCGGCTCAATAAATTCAGAACAGAACAATGCCGTCGGGCAATCAAGCGGCACTGTTTTCAGGGGTGAACCGATAGGCATATTGCTTATCGGTTAATCCTGCAATTAGAATATTTTAAGAGGAAAAGGACATTTTTTGAGAGAAAGGGTGAATCAAATGAAAGAACAGAAACGGCGTCAACGCCTCAGCGGTGCTGTTCTCATTATGGTACTTACCGTAATGGTAGTTCTTATCATTATGCTGATGGCAACGCTGACTGTTGTTACTACGGCAAACCAGCGTATTTACACCAAGTTTGAAGAAAATCAGGCGTATTATACTGCACGTTCTGCACTTGATGTTTTCAAGAATAATATGCTTTATGACAAAACATATTATGCTTATAACGATTCAAGTACTGTAAAGGATTATAAGTACGGCGACAATCAGACTGCCAGCATGAAGCAGGGTCTCGGACTTCAGCTTGATCTGTATGCGCTGACAGTTCCGGAAGTAGACGCTAACGGAAATGTTGTTTATGATGCGTCGCATAATATAGTTGCCGGAAAATCGGCAGGACACGAAAACGTTGTTCAGAACGCCCTCACATCAAGGGCAAATGCTATAACGAACGCTGCCGATAAAAAAGATGAATACAAATATTACTTCGGCACAAAGGCGGGCGGCTCAGATACTTATTATGCTGAATATCTTGTTACCCTGCCGCAGGTAAGCGGCGGAGGCAGCGACTACGGTATACTTTCCGACGGCGCTGTTCCGAGCACAAGCGGCGGTACTGCAAAAATTAAAGTTGAAGTTGTAGAGCGTACCTATGATCTTGGTACCTGCTCATATAACGGCGGAGCGCCTATAACAGACAGAGACGATTTCTTCTCTCATGCTACCGCGGATCAGATCGCCGAAGCTGTAATGAACGGCGAACGTGTAAACGATAAAATGCGCATAAAGATAACAGCAACGGCATATTTCCTTGGCAACGAGGCAAGCGCTGTACTTTACTGCGATACCAGCCAGCCGCCGTTTACAAATTCTTCAAGAGCGGTTACTGCTTTTGGCGGAACAAACCTCAAAAATATGAACATTCTCGGCGGTGTTTCCGGTATTGATTCCATAGACTGGGGCAACCAGGGTGCTACTTACGGCGGTGTTTATATTGAGGGCGAATGGTATAACTCAAGCCAGGGTGCCAAATATCGTCTGACCGAAGATGAATGCTTCTTTGTGGGAAGTAATTTATCATGGCAGTCAGGATTTCTTCCGGAGGTATATGGCGTAAACAACGGTACAGACAGGGATAAGCGCCCGTTTGTATTTGTCGGCGGAACATATGGAGAGAAGCTTGACGGAACAGGCAGTTCAAATGCAACTATGGGAGTCGATACTGCCGACGGAAAACAGAAGCTTGATCTTTTATGCTGCGGTATAAAAGCTATTTCCAATGATTTTAAAAATTACGGTGATGTATACTGCAAGGGCGATGTTGATTTCACCACAAATACAAATATAGATATAAAAGGCGATTTTTACATTGACGGAAACCTTACTGTAAAAAACGGAAACGGTATTTTCCAATTAGAGATACCGGCTATAGGTACTCCGACGCTTTATATCCCCGCTGATACAAACCTTTATATGAAATCAGGTTCACAGATAAACGGATATGCCGTTTCCGGAGTAAATATCATGAAAACCGGAGCTGCTTCTCCGGTGGCTGTACCAACATTTACAGCAGATATAGGCTTTGTAAGCACATATACAGATGCTGATGGTGATGGTGCATATGAGTACTCAGATACAGCTCTGAAAGCCAAGGATAAGGATACATCTACTCCGGACGTTGTAGATGTAACACTTCCTAACGGCGTAAAAAAGAAGCTCCCTACTCATGATCAGATGTATAATGAGTTCTATCAGATAGATCCTTCTACCGGCAATCTCAAACTTGACGCTTCAAACAATCCTATACCTATCACAGCTGAGCAGAAGGCTTTCACATCGTCTGCGGATCTTGCTGCCGGAAACTATTCAACAAAACAGTTTACCGAAGCGGATGTAGGAACAACGGGAACACTTACGCTGGAAAACAATAACGCCGGTATGAAGCTGAACGGAGCTCCAAATCCGGACGGTTGGGATATAAATACCAACGGCGGAACTGTAAGCTATGTTCTCAGTTCAGGCGGTCATTCAACAGCTAAATACGGTAATCAGGAGGGCGGTTATAAGCTCACTGATCCCGGTCACGACCTTACTGAGGCGGAATTGTCAAGCGCAGGTATGTATATTTACGGCGGCGGAACGGCAGAGCTCCTGCTTCAGCCGGGAACATACTGGGGCAACATAATCGTTGCGGACGATACACAGCTTATCGTTT
>CANQXX010000055.1 GCA_947627905.1 uncultured Clostridia bacterium | reverse complement strand
CTTGCGGCTCTGGACGGGGCGCGTTCCGCTGCTGATGATCCGGAGTTAAAGGCTAAACTTGACCGCGAATTTGCCCGAAAATCTGCTGTTCTGAAAAAGCAAGAGGGACGGCTTAACGAACACCTGAAAAATACCGGACTTCTGCCGGATAGTTCAAGAGTACGGGTTGACGGATTTAATCGGAGCGTTTCGCAGAAAGCTGTTCATGCGGCGAAAAATTATGAGCTTGACAAAGCAAATAAAAAGAGTATACTTGAAAGTAAGATCGCAAGCGGAGAAATTACGCTTAAAATCAATCCCGAAAAGCAAGCACGGCATATTAAAGGTGACGATTATGTTGACGGCAGAAGCTATATAACAATTCCTGTTGAAGAAGCACAGAAAATTATTGATGAAAAGCATGGAACAGGTCTTATTTACATTAACGGCAACGGTCAAGTAAAAGAAGTTATCAATTGTGATAAAACTATCGGTGTGAACGTTGATGTAAATTCAAAGGAAGAAACAGAAACAAATTCTGCAACGATTCATTATTCAAAAACAGGAACACATTTAGTTCCTAATGTCAAAAAGGAGTGAAAACAATGTTTAACTTACGCGATTATGTATACAAAAATGTTATTGTCGTTGATACAAGCGGAAAAGAATATAAAGGTTATGTGGGAATGTATTGCTCCGCTTGTGATAACGATGATACAGAGGAAAGCATTGGTATAACTCCTTCCAACAGCAACATAGGGACAGAACTTTTTAAGTCCGAAATTAAGTCAATTAAAATCATTTAATCACCTTGCACAAAAACAAGGTGATTATTTTGTCAAAAACGGAAATCTTTTCAAAATGTGCTTGACTTTTTGTAGCCCAATATATATAATGACTTTAAGGGCTACAAAAAGTGAGGTGATAAAATGTCGCCACGAACAGGCAGACCTAAAGTTGATAACCCTAAATCAAAGCCTATTCACGTTCGGCTTGATAACGAAAGTTCTGAAATATTGGAAAAATATTGTGAACAAGAACAAGTTGCAAAAGCCGAGGGAATACGGAGAGGTATTCAAAAACTTAGGTCTGAAATAAAGAAATAACGGCAACGCCGCACAGTCAGAAGTAAAGCGTTACCGTTATAAACAAACGACAGGAAAGTCCTATCTGAAATATATTATACATCAGAGAGACTTTCTTGTCAAGACTTTTGAAAGGAAAGGTTTCTATGATTATTGATGAAAAAATCATTGAACAAATCTACTATGCTGATCTGTTCAAATCAACGCCGGAGGAGATGGCAGCCGGAGATGACATCTTGGATAATTACTTCAACAAAGAAAAAATAAATCCACATGATAATTTAGGTATAGATACCACAAACATGGTATGTGATTACGCAGCAGCCAATATGAAATATTCATTTATCAATGGCTTCCGTTTAGGTGCTATGTTAATGACGGAGGTGTTCAGCAATGAATGATATTGTACTTTTTGATTACTGCGGAAAAGGGATCCGTACAGTTGAAAAAGACGGAGAGTTATGGTGGGTACTTGCTGATGTCTGCAAAATCCTTGGTATAACAAATCCGTCAAGAGCGGCTAAACAGCTTGAAGATGATGAAAAGGCTAACTTTGAGTTAGGGTTACGCGGCGGCATTACAAACGTGATTAATGAAAGCGGTCTGTATTCGCTTATGATAAGAAGCGATAAACCCGAAGCAAAGCCATTTCGCAGGTGGATAACACATGAGGTCATACCGCAAATACGCAAAAGCGGACAGTATCTCACTACAAATGAACAAGCATATGAAACAACATGGTACGGCGAAAAAGTGATAAGTGCTGTCAATGCCGGTAAATTACTTGGAACATCGCGCAGTTCCGCAAGAGGATACATTATGCGGAATTTGAGAGACGGACTTGATTACTTTGTTTTAAAAGGCTTGTCACTTAAATTATATAAGCATGAAAACCCGTCTGAACCGGATTTGGGCAGTTCTGTCATGCTTGTAAAAGCAAATGCCTTTTACAGTATCTATCATACAAAATGATAGCTTAGTAATTATATAATTAAAAGCACTCTTGAACAGGGTGCTTTTAATTTTTGCTGAAAGGAGGAATTTTGTGAATATTGTAGAAATCGGAATAAGTTTTTTAATATGCTACCGTGTCGCAGTACTTTTTCTTGCTATTATTTCAATTTTGGTTTATTCAATATTTGAAAAATCACATAATGTGTTTTTGAATTCAGGGTATAGTTCAATAATCATTGATAAGGAAACAAATAAAAAGCATTTCGTTCCTTATGACAAGTGGATCTGTTTTTTATTTGATACTCGATATGACTGCCCGCTTCATTACAGAAAAGTTAAAAATTCCGATATAAAGAAAATGCAGAAAATTTCCGAGGTATTTCCTGCTACAGATGAAATGTTAAAACTAATGGCAGAAAGGAAATGAAAGTATGATAGTAAGCACATGGGAAATAAGCAGCAACGGGTATTACCCGTACTGCAAAAGATGCGGCGTTGAACCGCCGGTCAGGATACTTACACCGTATTGCCCGAATTGCGGGGCGAAAATGGAAAACGCAAAATATGCTATCAAAGAAACAAAATACATTAATTGCAAAAACTCCCATAAGGAAATGATAGCTTATATCGAGAAATGATTTTAATACCGTAAAAACGCCCTTAAAACACCGTTTTAAGGAGCTTTTTTTATACCAAAAAACGAAAGGAAAGATGTTATGAAACTTGAAGATCTGACAAAGCTCGGAATTTCCGAGGAAACGGCAAAACAGGTAATTGCCCTGAATGAAGCCGAAATCGCCGCAGAGCAGAAAAAACTTGCCGAAAAGGACGCGGAGCTGACTATGGCTGCCGACAAGATCGGCGAGCTGACCGAGGCGGTCAAGAAATTTGACGGAGTTGACGTTGAAAAGCTGAAAACCGACCTTGCGGAAATGTCCAAGAAGTACGCCGATGATACCGCCGCGCTGAAGCTGGACAACGCTCTCTCCCTTGCCCTTGCCGGCAGCGGAGCTAAGGACGCGGAGATAGTCAAAGGGCTTATTGACAAGTCCATTATTAAGCTCGACGACGGCGGCAAGCTGACCGGAGTTTCCGAGCAGCTCGAACGGCTCAGGCAGGACAAGGCGTTTTTGTTTGAGACAAATGAGGGAACTCCCGTGAACACCGGTTTCACACACGGTGATCCGCCTTCCGGCAATACGGCAAAAGGCTCAAACTTCCTGAATATAGTCAAGGAAAATCAGGTAAAAAGAAAGTAACTAAAACAAAAATGAATTGGAGGAATTATATATGCCATATCTGAAAGACGAACTCAGCGGTTTTGTACCCGTTGAACAGGCTAACGAAATTATCAAAAAGGTGGCTCGCGGATCAAGCGTTATCAGACTGTCCAGAGTTGAACAGATGAAAAGCGACACGAAGAAGATCCCTGTAATGACCGGCGGAGCAGGTGCTTACTGGGTCGGAGAGGGCAAGCGCATAAGCACTTCCAGTGCGAAATGGATCTTTCCGGAACTCAAAGCAAAGAAGCTTGCGGTCATTATCCCTGTGACAAAGGAAAAGCTTGAAGATTCCACAATTGATGTATTTGCAGAGCTTCAGGACAACATAGCTCAGAGTTTCTATGAAAAGTTCGATTCAGCCGCGCTGTTCGGCGACGGTTTGTACGAAACATCTATCCTTGCGGAGTGTCCTAAGATCGAAGCAGACAGCAGCTCGTTTGACCTTGCCGTCTCCGATGTTATGTCAAATGTGGAAGCAAACGGCTATGATGTGGACGGTTTCGCCGCAAAGATCGGCGTCAAGAACTCTCTCCGTAAGCTCCGTGACGCAAACGGCGCGCCCATATTCATTACCGGAACGGATCAGAACGAGCTTTACGGACAGCCTATTGAGTTCGTAAGGAACGGAGCATGGATCGACGACAGGGCTGCCCTTATTGCCGGCGAATGGAAGTATTCTCTTGTGGGTATCCGTGATGATATTTCCTATGAAATTCTTACGGAAGCAACGCTCCAGAATTACATTGACGATGACGGCAAGCCCCTTTCCCTTGCGGAACAGGACATGGCTGCTATCAAGGCTACAATGCGCATAGGCTACCTTTGCGTAAAGCCGGAAGCATTCTCCGCGCTTGTTCCCGTACTTCCGGGAACAAGTATCCTCGGACAGAACGAAACCACTTACGGCAAGAAAGTTTCCGAACTTATCGGCAATGATGTCAAGATCCTTGCGGACGGTTCCGTTGTCGGTACATTTAATTATGTAAGCGGTTACACAAAATTCAGCAGCAAAAAAGAGGAGCAGGACGGTTATTTCTTCCCGATCAAGCTTGATGAAAAATACAAAGGCAAGACGGTAACCGCTAAACGCACAAGCGGCAGCGGCGGAGAAGAAAAGACTTCTTCTGACGATCTTTTCTGGACGTTGAAACTGACCGACGGCAAAGATACGGTTTACAGCTTTAAAGCCGATAACGAGCCGATATTTACGCTGTCCTTTGCGAATATAAAATATAATCAGGAAGAGTAACGCTATGGCATACGCAGATTATGAATATTATTCAAATGTTTACAAAGGAACATTATCCGAGACCGCTTATGAGCGGCTCTCGGAGCGTGCTTCAGACTACATAGACAGCAGGACGGGATATATCCTCAAAAAAGCGGGCATAACCGAAGAAATGGAGGAACGTGTCAAAAAAGCCTGCTGCGCTCTTACCGAGGTAATGTCAAGCGCTGAAACGGGCGGCGGCGTCAAGGCTTCCGAAAGTGTCGGAGATCTGTCGGTTTCCTATGCGGTTGGAACGCAGCGTTCAGATGTGCAGAAGCTGGACGATGCTATACAGCTTTACCTTGCAGATCTTGTCAAGGCGGTGAAGTGGTTGTAGCAAGCTGAGCTTGCAGGCGTGTCACCCCCAAAGCCGGTAACAGCAAAGCAGTAAATTTGCATAGCCCCCTCAAGGGGGCGGCATAAAATGAGGTGATATTTACGATTACCAATGGAGAATGTACCATTATCCGGACGGACGATGACGGCAGCTACATTGCTGTTGGGACATATCCCTGTATGTGGCAGGAAGTCAAGGGTTATGAGGTCAAGAAGTACGGTGCGGACAATGCCGACCAAGCGGCGGTATATATTCCTGACACAACGGCTGATGTTCAGGAAGAGGACTATATTATCCGCGGAAGTGTTTCCCTTGAAGATTTCCTGCCGGAAAATGCTCTTGTAATAACAAGCGTTTCCGTCAAGGACTACGGCGGCGAACTTAAACACATACAGATAGGAGCAAGGTGATGTTATGGAGTTCAGGATAAAGGACACGGAAGAGCTGCTCCGCGCACGCGGACTTCAAAAAGGCGGTAAAGTACAGAAATTCATTGACAGCGAGGTCATTCGTAACATGGATCCTTACACGCCGAAGCGATCCGGTGATCTGATAAAATCAGCTATCCTTGGAACGGTCATTGGCTCAGGCATTATTCGTCAGAATATACCGTATGCCCGTAAAAACTATTACGGGAACAAGGGTCGCGGTCTGCAAGGAACTGCAAGCGGCGGTCTGCGCGGCAGGAAATGGTTTGAACGAATGAAAGCCGCACGACTGCGGAATATTCTTGAAAAAACACGCATCTATGCAGGAGCAAAAAGGAGCTGAACATCAAATGGTGACCAGTATTATTGACGGTTTACGGGAATATCTTGCGGAATGTCCGCTGCTTGCCGAGATACCCGTTAAAGACCGCCATATCAATTGGACGCAGGCAAGCATTGATAAAAATTACGGCATATTTCCCGACGGTAACGAACCTCTCGGAGAACCGTACATCAACGGCACACAGGAGTGGGAATACACCGCTCAGATAAATGTGCGCAAATTTGATGATACGGACTTAAAGCGGCTCGAATCGTCAGAATGGCTCGAACGTTTCCAGCGTTGGCTCGCAGAGCAGGTGAAAAAGAAAAATTTCCCCGAAATGCCGGAAGGCTGCACGCCCTACGACATAGAAGCTCCCAACGCCATGCTGCTCGAACAGGACGAAACGGGAAAGCACAGCACTTATGCCGTTATAGTAAAGCTTACATATTCTATAAAAAATTAAGGAGTTGATATTATGCCGGAAGAAGTAAAAGCAGGCGTTATAATGCGCCCCGATGTAATTCCGTTTATGAACCTTGGAACTGATAAAGAACCTACATGGGAACAATGCGGAGATGGTTGGAAGAAATTTTCCGAAAACCCCAACGCTCAGACCGAAACAACACAGTATATCAATCAGGCTTCCGAGACGACCGATACCGTTTCATATTCTCCACAGTACAGCGTTGAGATCGACCTTATGTATGATAAACCCACTATCAAAAAGGTATATGACATCGCTAAGAACCGTCTTACGGGCGATGCGGCTACAGTTGATATGTGCATCGTTGACAGCTTCAGAAAGAAAGAGGACGGAAAGTATTATGCCCGCCGTGAAAAGCTTGCTGTGGCTATAACAAACATTGACGGTACGAAAAAGATGTCAATGACGGGCAACTTAAACTGTCAGGGCGACGGCGTGAGCGGTGAGTTCGATATTGAGAACAAAACATTTACCGCGGACGGCGCAGGCGAATAAGAAAGGAGCAGCATATAATGAAATTTGAATACGAGCGAAAAACAGAATATGTTGAGGCATACGGTAATAAATACCCTATGCCTACCAAGACAGCAGTCCTTGTTGATGAGGTCAATGCCATACAGGAGCGTATAAAAGAGAATAAAAATGAAAGTAAAAGCGCAGCGGATATGGCAGCTGCTCTCAGAGACGGTATCGCCGTCTTCATTGGTGAAAATGAGACCGAAAGGATATTTCCAAAGGAAAAATTAAACGAGCTTGACACCGATGAACTTACAGCGTTCTGGTGGGTGCTTAACGAAGCTGCAAACAAAGCCACAAAGGACGTTATAGAAAAATATTCCCCCAACAGGGAGATAAAAAAGCCGCCTATTTCAATGAATACAACAAAAAAATAGCGGTGGGAATGTATGATGCAAAAAGCTTCCCTTATGCTTATGAAAGCGGCGGGAAGCTTTACTTTGTGCATACGGATTTCCGGGAATGGATAAGGTTTGAAAGTCTTATCTCAAATTCAGATGTTCCCGAAGATCTGAAAAATATAACTGCACTCAGAATGATATTTGCTGACGACATTCCCCTAAACGATATCGTGGGGGCGCAGGAATTTATGTTTTGGTTCTACCGAGGTGGGAACCCTTCGCCAAAACGCAAAAACAGCGGAACATACCTCGAAAGCCGCCGTGTTTACGATCTTGAATACGATTCGGAATACATTTTCGCGGCATTCTTAGGGCAGTACGGCATAGATCTTGCACACACGGACTACCTGCACTGGTGGGAGTTCCGCGCACTTTTCAAAGGTCTGCGTGACTGCCGTATGACCGACATCATGGGTTACAGGGGCGCGGAAATATCGGACGATCTTCCCGACAGCCGGAAAGCGTTCCTGCTTGATATGCAGGAGCTTTATGAACTGCCTGTTTCCATTACCGAACAGCGACGCATTAACAAAGCAAGACATTTTCTTGACAGTTAAAGTCTTGAAAGGAGTTCGGATTTCTTGGCATTGAACTCGTCTTCGGATATTATCCCTTTGTCCTTTAATGCGGCAAGCTTTTCGATCTGTTCAATAGCATTTGGTTGAGATGAAACCACAGTGTTTTGAGGATTATAGTCAGATAGTGCCTGTTCAAAAATCTGCTGTATTTCTTGTACTTGTTTAGCATTATTTACTTTATATGATACAAGGATATTATATGTTTTTGTAGCTGTGTGTATTTCAACACGTCCTCCGACTAATCCATTTCCGCTTGAATCTATTGATTTTATTTCATTGATTGGAATGGAATCTGTTTGAAAATCAATCATCTTACTACAAAACAAAAATCGTTTATTTGTAAGGAAAACTACTCCATGTGTTGTATTCTTCCTTCTTGTGTTGACGTATGTAACAGTCATTTCCGTTGGTGTAACAAATAAAACATTTTCATCTTTTGAAAGCATTTCTTCAGCTTTTTTAATGCTTGATCCATACCCAAAAGCGGAAATATATGACTTTGACAGAGCCATTTCAACATCTTGTCTCACGTTAAACACTCCTTATGTAAAATTTTACTCTATTATATCACAAAGTTTTTCCTTTTGCAATACCTTTTTGAAAGGAGCAAGTATGAAAAATCAGAAAGAAAAGATAAAATGCCCGTTCTGCGGATATAAGATGCCTATTGAACGGGATAAAAACGCAGTTTGCAAGGGCGTTTTTGTGAAATGCAAAGCCCGAAATTGCGGCAAAGAATTTGAAATAAAAATAAACAGCGAGATCAGGTAGTGCCAGTTAGTGCCGATGATCTCTCCTACTTAATGAAATGAAGGTGAGAAAATTGGCAGCGGACGGCTCTTTGATATTTGATACAGGTTTAGACAACAGCGGTTTTAAAATCGGTCTGAGCGGCTTACAGTCTATGGCTGTGGTGGCTGCCGGAAACATTGCCGCCGGTATTACTCAAAGCGTTTCTTCGGCAATGGCGGCTATCCCTCAGCAAATGGTATCTATAGGCGCAGGCTTTGAATCGTCCATGTCGCAGGTAGCCGCGACAATGGGCATAACCAATGCAGCAGAAGAATTTGATATGCTCTCCGATGCAGCTAAAGAGCTCGGAGAAAGCACGAAGTATTCGGCATCGCAGGCTGGTGAAAGTCTTAACTACTTAGCGCTCGCCGGCATGAATGCCAACGAAGCCGTTTCCGCTCTGCCTACCGTCCTTAACGTTGCGGCGGCAGGAGGAATGGAGCTTGCAGCGGCTTCCGACCTGATAACGGACGCTATGTCTGCTCTGGGTCTGGAACTGTCGGATATGAATACATTTGCCGATGAGCTTGCAGTTACAGCGCAGAAATCAAATACAAGCGTTTCACAGCTGGGAGAAGCTATCCTGACCGTTGGCGGAACGGCGAAAACGCTTTCCGGCGGCGTGGTCGAAATGAACACTGCGCTCGGTATCCTTGCGGATAACGGTATCAAGGGCGCAGAGGGCGGCACGGCTCTCAGAAATGTTATTCTCTCTCTTTCCGCACCGACAGACAAGGCGGCGGAGGCTCTTGCAAGGCTTGAAGTAGACGCTTTTGACGAAGCCGGAAAAATGCGCCCATTACAGGACACGATCGCAGACCTTAACGAGGCGCTATCCTCCATGTCCGATCAGGAAAAGACCGCCGTACTTAATGATATCTTCAACAAGGTTGACCTTAAAGCTGTCAATGCTCTGCTCGGAACTTCCGCAGATCGTTTTGACGAACTGAGCGGTTACATTTCCGACTGCGAGGGCGCGGCGGCACAGATGGCTGAAACAATGGACGATAACCTTAACGGTGATCTGACCATTATGCAGTCCGCTCTTGAAGGTCTTGGCATTGCCGCTTACGAAAAATTTCAAGAGCCTATGCGGACGGCGGTGCAGAGCGTTACGGAAGACATAGGCGCACTGACTGAAAGTCTTACCGATGGTGAACTTTCGGAAAGTTTTGATAATATTTCAGCCGCATTGAGCGAATCGCTGGAAGACATATTGTCATTTGCGGCAAACGATGTTATTCCTGCCGTTATATCCGGTATGCAGTTCATAGCGGAATACGGTGAACAAATAATAGGTATAGCCGCAGGTATCGGAGGAGTTTTTTTAGCTTGGAAAGTCGGCGAGGTCGTACAGGGCGTTGTTGTGAGCCTGCAAACGGCTAACGTATCTCTTGCACTTCTTTCCGCCGAATCGGGAGCAGCAGCCGTTCAGCAAATGGCACTTGCAGGCTCATTAAATCTGTCTGAAATTGCTGTTGCTGCATTTACCGGACAGATAAATATTGCTACTGTATCTGTAAATGCCTTAAAAACCGCTGTTATGGCTCACCCGTTCGGCGTACTTCTTGCAGCACTCGCGGCTGTGACAGCTGCCACTATTGCTTTTGCACACAGTATTGACGAAGCAACAGAAGAATACAACCGCTTAGATATGTCCTCAATGATTGATCCTTCTATTCAGGCATTACAGGACGAAACAGCTGCACTGCAAGAACAGCGTCAGGCTTTTGATGA
>CANQXX010000054.1 GCA_947627905.1 uncultured Clostridia bacterium | reverse complement strand
GAGCTGTTTGGCAACACAGCTTAATTTGCTTTGTCCAAAACAGTTCACCGGACTGTTTTGGAGATATAGAATTGTTTAAATACTTAAAAAGGGGCGGCGGTCGTGTACGCAAACCCAACGCTTTGCGTTGGGTTTCCTCACCCCCAGCTCCGTTTTTTTGAAAAGGGGAATTTCGCCGTCTGCGGAGCGCGGCAAGGGGCTCTGCCCCTCGACCCCGCGAGCTGGGCTCAGCTCGACCAGCTATAATATTTTTTAAGCGTTGTGAATTTTAGATATTAAAGGCTTAACACCAAACATACCCGCCCCCTTGAGGGGGCTGCACGTTCAAACGATTACTATTTAAACTTAATTCGGGGGTGACAAAGCCCGCGGGGGCTTCCCCGCTAAATTATTATTTATTGTTAAATATAAAAATACTAAAAATCAACTTCTTTTTTTAATTGCCCCGATAGGATCTCAGTATAAAACGCCGCTTGTCATACATATATTTGTACAAGCAGAAAAACCGATCCCGAAAGGAGCATATCATGAAAAACAACAAGAAAATAAACCTGACCGACCTGCTTTTGTTCATCATTTCCGCAGAACTTACCGGAGTTCTGTCCGCCCTGCTGTCCGGAAATTTTTCCGGCACTTATGCCGACATTCCCAAGCCGCCGCTTTCCCCTCCGGCATGGCTTTTCCCGGCAGTATGGACCGTTCTTTACGCCGTTATGGGCATATCCGCTTATCTTATATACTCATACTGCGGAGCGGACAGAGACGCACGCAAAAATGCTCTTACGGTCTATTGGATACAGCTTTTCGTGAATTTTTCATGGAGCATAGTGTTCTTCCGCCTGAAACTGTTTGCGGCAGCGGCGGCAGTAATACTGACGCTGCTCATACTTATTGCCATAATGATAAAAATGTTCCGCAAAATTCGTCCCGCCGCCGGATATATGAATATCCCTTATCTTATCTGGGTGGCGTTTGCTTCATACCTGAATATTGCGGCGACTGTAATGGCAGGCAGCCATTGACAGTTTTTCTGTATTTCCTCCTGACGCCGGCACTTTACATATCCTTAAAAATATGCTATAATTCCATTGCGGAACTATCCCGGACAACATGATGCAAAGGAAAATGCTTATGGAATATAATTCGTCGGACAGCGTAAGACTGGACGGCAGCGCCGTGGTTATCATCGACCAGACGCTGCTCCCGTCAAGGACCGTATACAAAACTCTCCGCACAGCGGAGGAAATTTATGAAGCAATAAAATATCTGCGTGTAAGAGGCGCTCCCGCTATAGGGATCTGTGCCGGATACGGTATGTATGTTATCTCTGCCGGCATAAAAACGGACGATCCGGCAATATTGCTGCAAAAACTTTCGGAAGCAGGAGAATACCTTTGTTCTGCCCGTCCGACGGCGGTAAACCTTTCCGCCGCAGTCAAAAGAATGATCTCCGCCGTCAGTGAAAATACAGATAAGCCGGTGTCAGGAATAAAGGATATCCTCAGAAATACGGCGGAAGCTATCCACAAAGAGGATATAGAAATGTGCAGAAAAATTTCCGGATACGGTCTTTCCCTTATCAAAAACGGCGACGGCATACTTACCCACTGCAACGCAGGTCCTCTTGCCACGTCGCGGTACGGAACGGGGCTCGGCGCGCTTTTCCTCGGCAAGGAGCTGGGGTATGAGTTCCATGTTTACGCCGATGAGACCCGTCCGCTGCTGCAGGGAGCAAGACTTACCGCCTATGAGCTGGACAAAGCCGGCATAGACGTTACCCTGATATGCGACAGCATGGCTTCTTCGGTAATGAAAGCCGGACTTGTACAAGCGGTGTTTGTAGGCTGTGACCGCGCCGCTGCCAACGGCGATATCGCCAATAAGATCGGCACGAGCGGAGCGGCGATCCTTGCAAAATATTACGGCATACCGTTCTATGTGTTCTGCCCGTCTACTACCATTGACCTTTCCTGCAAAAGCGGAGCGGATATCCCTATAGAATTTCGTGACGGCGATGAGATCCGGACAATGTTCTTCCGCGAGCCCTCCGCTCCGGACGTAAAATGCTACAATCCTGCTTTTGACGTTACCGACGCGGAGCTTATCACGGCTATCATAACCGAAAAAGGCATATGCCGTCCGCCTTACGGAAAAAATCTTGCGGAAATGTTCGCGGAATAATAAAGGAGGAATTTTATGCTGAAAAATATACTTAAAAGCAGCGACTGTGCAGCCTGCCGCATATGCTGCGTTTTTGACAACTACGATATATGGGAATCCCCCGTTCTTGACAACGAACTGAAAGACCGTGTATCAAAACGTTTCCCGGAGCTTTCCTTTGTAAAAAAGGGAGACGGCTGGCTGTTCCGCATGACCGGATCGGAGGACGGGCTTTTTTACTGTCCTGCTCTTGACCATAGTACCGGCTGTATCCTCGGTGAGGACAAGCCCTTTGACTGCAAGATATGGCCTTACAGAATAATGGAGCTTGGCGGGAAAAAAGTGATATCCATAGCCTCTATCTGTCCGACAATGTATGCCAAGCCGCTTTCGGAATTATGCGAAGAGCTTGATAAAAACGGTCTTGCAGAAAAGATATTTGCTTTTGCAAAAACTCACCCGTATATTATAAAGCCATACGAAAAAGGTTATCCTATCCTCATGGTCAAGGACGACTGATAAGCCGGCACACAAAAAAGCCCGTTCCTTTCGGAACGGGCTTTTAAAATGCATTTTATCAGTTAACAATAGTCTTTTCTGTTTCCTTATCAAAGATGTGTACCTTGTTAGGATCAATAGCAACCTTGATAACATCCTGAGGACGTGCTGTAGAACGAGGATCAACACGAGCTGTAAGAGGAATACCTTCGCAGTTCAGGTACAGATATGTTTCAGCACCCATCATTTCGGTAATTTCAACGTTAGCGTCGATGATACCGGTCTTAGCTGCGGAGAGGAACATCTCTTCATCGTGAATGTTCTCAGGACGAACGCCCATGATGATCTCCTTGTCAACATAATCGGAAAGAACTACTTCATCTACCTTAGCCTCAGGAAGCTCAACATAATATTTCTTTCCTCTGGAGGTCTTGGTATCTTCTGAACCAAATTCTATTGTGAACTTGTCTTCGATCTTTCTGAGAACAGCGTCAACAAAGTTCATCTGAGGTGAACCCATGAAGCCTGCAACGAACTGGTTTACAGGGTTGGTATAAAGGTTCTGAGGAGAATCTACCTGCTGAACGAAGCCGTCCTTCATAACAACGATACGGTCGCCCATCGTCATAGCTTCTGTCTGGTCGTGAGTTACATAGATAAATGTAGTACCAAGCTTCTGGTGGAGCTTGGATATCTCGGTTCTCATCTGAGCACGGAGCTTAGCATCCAGGTTGGACAGAGGCTCGTCGAGAAGGAATACCTGAGGCTCACGAACGATCGCACGTCCAAGAGCAACACGCTGTCTCTGACCGCCGGAGAGAGCCTTCGGCTTTCTGGAAAGGAGGTGAGAGATATCAAGTATTCTTGCAGCTTCTTCTACCTTACGGTTGATCTCGTCCTTAGGAACTTTACGGAGCTTAAGACCGAAAGCCATGTTATCATATACGGTCATATGAGGATACAGAGCGTAGTTCTGGAAAACCATCGCGATATCTCTGTCCTTAGGAGCAACGTCGTTTACAAGACGGTCTCCGATGTAGAGCTCGCCTTCGGAAATTTCCTCAAGACCTGCGATCATACGGAGAGTTGTGGACTTACCGCATCCTGAAGGACCAACAAGGATAATAAATTCCTTGTCTCTGATCTCAAGGTTTACGTCTGAAACGGCAACAACGCCGCCGGGGTATTTCTTATAAATTGATCTGAGTGACAAACTAGCCATTGTGAGCGGACCTCCCAAAAAATTAGTCTTGCCGATATACTCTCTCGGCTATATTAATATAATACCAAATTTTCAACATAAATTTCAAGTTGCTTATTAACTAAACTTACAAAAAGTTATTTATTTAGTTTGACGAAAAAACGGCATTTTGTAAAAACTGGTAAAATTTTCATTATGTTTTTGCATAAATCTTTTCGATTTCTTTGTGCAATATTTCACGGCACTGTCCCTCGGCAAGATCGGGGTCAAGTTCAAGTTTGCCTATGCTTACTCTTTTCAGATACAATATCTTGTTGCCGACGGCTCCAGCCATACGTTTTATCTGATGATACATACCCTCTTTAAGAGTGATATAGACCTTGCAGGGATCGTCGGTTATCTCCAGTTTTGCCGGCAGGCATTTATCTCCGCCGTCAATGGTCATGCCGGAAGCAAAAATTTCAGCGTCCTTGGCGGAAGCCGGCTTTTCAAGAACGGCAAAATACCTTTTTTCAACGTGTTTTCCGGGAGAAAGTATCTCATGTGCAAAAGCGCCGTCGTCCGTTATAAGTACAAATCCCACCGTATCCTTATCCAGCCTTCCGGCAGGGAAAAGACCCTTTCTGCGCAGCTCATCGGGAATAAGCCCGAGCACCGTCTCCGACAGTCTGTCACGGGTCGCGCAGACGACGCCGGCAGGCTTGTTCAGCATTATATAGATATGCTCACGGTAGATCACCGGCGAACTCTCGGCACAGACGGTATCGCTTTCCGGAGATATTTTCATATCGTACAGCTTTGCCGTTTCGCCGCCGACCGTCACAAGGCGCTTCTTTATCAGCTCTTTTGCTTCCGTTCTTGTTATGCCGAGCTGATTTGACAGAAACCTGTCCAGCCGCACGGTATCCCTTAAACTGCCCTTTGCCATATGCGCGCCTCCTCAAAAGAAAATAAGGGTACATTCTTATTACGAACGTACCCTTTGCGATCAAAGATCTTCGCCGGAGATCTCGTCTTCAGCCGCCTTGGCTGCCTCGGCAGGGTCAGCGTCAAGGCTGTTCAGCTCGTCGATGTCACTTTCTTCATCAGACGCTTCGGACTTGGTTTTGGGCTCTTCCTCTCCGCACTCATCGCAGAAGCACTGGTCATCGAAGTATGTTTCATCATCGTCATCGAAATCATAATCATACTGTTCGATCTCCTCGCGCTTCTTAACGGCGTAAACGGCAGCAGCCGCACCTGCGGCAGCTGCTCCTACAGCGAGCAGTATTGCACTGAAAGCTTTCATATAATTATTCACTCCTTATAATAAATTTGAATGTAAACAATATTGCAAAACATATTATACCACATATTTTATAAAATTACAATGGTTTTTAATGAAAAAACAGGACAATTTCACAAACATTTTTTGGCAGGACTGCGCAGCAGCAAGCTGATCCCGTTCTGAACAAAAGCGGAGCAGTTGACATTGACCGCCGGCGGAAACCTTTTAGTCAGGCGATATAACGGGTTTATTTGTTGCCAAAGTTAAATTTTTTATAAATCTAAGTAAAAAAATTAAGTATTTTTGTTATTATGCTTGCTTTGAATGTCAAAATAGGGTATAATTAATAATTATGAAAAGTACAGCCCGGAATATCAGGCAGGCATTATCCGTAAGTCTCCCGGAGAACCTCCCGTGCGGTATTGCCTTAATTACGAACAGATTGGAGAAGATGATATGGTACCTGTTATAAGTAAAGAGGAATTTCAGCAGAAGCTGCTCAATGAGCTTCAGGTAGGCTTTAACGTTACGCCTACAGAGGCTTCCGACAATCAGTTTTATAAAGCCCTTTCATCGGTAGTAGTTGACATACTCCGCGAAAGAAGGCACAAGTTCCGCACAAAGAATCAGTCTGCCGGAAGAAAAGAAGTTTATTACCTTTCTATGGAATTTCTCATGGGACGTTCGCTTAAAACCAGCCTTTTCAACCTTCAGATAAATGAAATGGTCAATGAGATATTCAAGGAATGGAACGTAAACCTCGAAAGAATATATGAGTACGAGCCGGACGCCGGTCTCGGAAACGGCGGTCTCGGACGTCTTGCGGCGTGCTATCTGGACGGACTTGCAACGGACGGCTACCCTGCAATGGGTTATTCCATTTGCTATGAGTACGGCATTTTCAAGCAGAAGATAGAGGACGGCTGGCAGACGGAGCTTCCGGACAACTGGCTTCCCGGCGGTGAAAGCTGGCTCGTTCCCAGACTTGACAAGGCTATAGACGTTCATTTTGAGGGCGACCTCAGCGAATACTGGGACGACAAGTATCACCATATTTCCTATACGAATTACAGCACCGTACAGGCTGTTCCTTATGATATGTATGTTCCCGGATACGGCAGCGAAGCTGTTTCCGTGCTCAGACTTTGGCAGGCAAAGGCTCCGTCGTTCGATATGGCAATGTTCAATCAGGGCGACTATGCAAAGGCTCTCAGCCAGAACACTGTAGCGCAGGCTATCTCAAAGGTACTTTATCCTAACGATAACCACCTTGAGGGAAAGAGCCTCCGTCTCCGTCAGCAGTATTTCATGTGCGCGGCTTCCGTTGGCGATATAGTTGACAGGCATATGAGAGTTTACGGAACGCTTGACAACCTCCATGAAAAGGTAGCTATCCACATCAACGACACACACCCGACGCTTGCTATCCCCGAACTGATGAGGATACTCCTTGACGACTGCGGCTACAGCTGGGCAAAGGCATGGCACATAGTTACAAATACATTTGCCTATACAAATCACACCGTTCTTGCAGAAGCTCTTGAAAAATGGGACGTAAACCTTGTAAAACAGATAATACCGAGAATTTTCTCCATAATCGTTGAGATAAACAACCGCTACTGTGCAGACCTTATGGACCGTCTCGGCGACAGCGCAAAGGTAACGAGAATGTCCATAATCCAGAACAATCAGATACACATGGCTCTGCTTTGCGTATGCGCTTCTCACAGCATAAACGGCGTTTCAAAGCTCCATTCGGACATAATAAAAGCCGACGTATTCAAGAACGAATATGCGGACACACCATACAAATTCAAGAACGTTACCAACGGTATCGCTTACAGGCGCTGGCTGCTCCAGTCCAATCCGGGACTTACAAAGCTGCTGGAAGATACTATCGGCGGCGGATTCAAGAAAAATGCCGCAGAGCTTATCAATTTCAACAAGTTTGAAAATGATAAAAAGGTCATCTCACGCCTTGCCGATATCAAGAAGCAGAATAAGGAACGCTTTGCAAAATATGTAAAGAGCAATTTCGGTACCGTTCTCAACACCGACGCGATATTTGACGTTCAGGTAAAGCGTCTGCACGAATACAAGAGACAGCACCTCAATGTTCTCAATATTATTGCGGAATACAACAAGCTCCTTGAAGATCCGGATATGGAATTTGTTCCTAAGACATATATCTTCGCCGCCAAGGCAGCTCCGGGATATTATCTTGCAAAGCAGATAATCAAGATGATCTGGGCTCTTGGCGAGGAGATCAAGAAAAATCCGAAAATATCCGAAAAACTTCAGGTATTTTTCCTTGAGGACTACAGGGTGTCCCTTTCCGAGCTGCTTATGCCTGCCGCAGAGGTCTCCGAGCAGATCTCTCTTGCCGGCAAAGAGGCTTCCGGTACGGGAAATATGAAGCTCATGCTTAACGGCGCGCTTACTCTCGGCACGCTTGACGGTGCAAACATTGAGATAAAGGATCAGGTAGGCATAGACAATATCTTCATTTTCGGAATGACTGCCGACGAGGTTCTTGCAAAGCAGGCTCAGGGCTACCGTCCGGAGGATTACTGCAATAACAACGATGTTATAGACAAGGCTATCAACAAGATGTACCACGGCATAAACGGCTGCACATTCGATGAAGTGGCAAATTCCCTGAAATTCAAAGACCCGTACATGGTCCTTGCGGATTTTGACGCATATCAGAGCGCACAGCAATATGTTTCCGAATGTTATAAAGACGCTGCCAAGTGGAACAGAATGTCCCTCCACAACATTGCCGGAGCAGGTATATTCTCGGCAGACAGAGCTGTTGAAGATTATGCCCGTGACATCTGGAAGCTCAAATAATATAAGCGATGATACAATGCTTTTGCGGATACCGTTCCTGCGGACGGTATCCGCTTTTTACAGAACGAGCCTCCGTTCATTAATATATGAACGGAGGCTCGGATCTTTTTTTTATTTTATATCAGAAGCCAAGTATCTTTTTGAAATCGTCTGCTATCTTTGCTTCAAGAGCATCGGATTCTTTCTTGGTCGCGCCGGTAGTGGTGTAATATGCCTTTATCTTTGGCTCTGTTCCGGAAGGACGGATTATTACCGATGCTCCGTCTGTAAGAGCAAAGGTAAGAACATCAGACTTGGGCAGAGTGAGCATTGTTTTTGCTCCTGTAGTGCAGTCGATAGAAACGCTTTCAAGATAATCGTCAAATCTTGTAACAGGAAGTCCTGCAATCTCCTTGGGAGTATTTGTGCGGAGATCGGTCATGATCTCCTTCATTCTCTGCATACCTGACGCGCCCTCGCAGGTGAACGACTGCTGAGCGTGGGTATAAACGCCGTACTTCTTATACATATTCTCACGCGCCTGAAGAAGAGATATTCCCTTTGTGCGGTAGAATGCAGCCATTTCACATATGAGCATGGAAGCTACTACTGCGTCTTTATCCCTTACATAAGAGCCTGCAAGGTAACCGTAGCTCTCTTCAAAGCCGAAGATGTATCTGTCCTCTTCGCCCTTTGCTTCGAGGAAACCTATCTGTTCGCCGATGAATTTAAATCCGGTGAGGACTTCAACTATCTTTACGCCGTATTCCTTTGCAATGGCTTTGGTTATATCGGTGGTAACTATCGTTTTTACTGCGATAGGCTCTTCCGGCATAGTGCCGAGCTTTGTTCTTTCCTCGCAGATGTATTCAAGGAGCATAGCGCCGACTTCGTTGCCGCTGAAAAGAACATAGCCGCCGTTTCCGTCGGGAACGGCAATTCCCACACGGTCGCAGTCCGGGTCGGTGGCAAGGAGCAGATCGGGCTTTACGGTCTCGCAGAGTTTAAGACCGAGAGCAAGCGCTTCTTTTATCTCCGGATTCGGGAAAGGACAGGTAGTAAAGTTGCCGTTGGGGTATTCCTGCTCGGGAACTACGGTAACGTCCTTTATGCCGATCTTGTCAAGTATCATTCTTACAGGCTTGTTTCCTGTGCCGTTGAGAGGTGTATAAACGACTTTCAGACCGCTTGCTGCACAAAGATCGGTGTGTATTCCCTGCTCGGCGACCTTGCTGATATAAGCGGATATAACGTCCTGACCGATATATTCGATAGAGCCGTTTTCAATACCTTTTTCAAAGGGAATGAGCTTGGCGCCGTCAAACATGGGGACTTTATTTATATTCTTGAGAACTATCTCGGCAGCTCCGAGAGTGAGCTGACAGCCGTCCGGACCGTATACCTTGTAGCCGTTGTACTTGGCAGGATTGTGGCTTGCCGTTACTACTATGCCGGCGCTGCATTTAAGGCTGCGCACTGCAAATGAAAGCATAGGAGTAGGCATGAGCTCGCTGTAGATGTGTACCTTTATACCGTTTGCAGCAAGTACGGAAGCCGCTTCCTTAGCGAAAACATCGGATTTGATACGGCTGTCGTAAGCAATAGCGACGGAAGGATCAACAGGGAACGCTTCATTGACATAATCAGCAAGACCCTGAGTAGCACGTCTTATAGTATAGATGTTCATTCTGTATGTGCCTGCGCCGATAACTCCTCTCAGACCGCCTGTGCCAAATTCAAGATCGCGGTAAAACCTGTCGGTGATTGCGTCCTGATCGCCGGCAATAGATTTGAGCTCCGTCTGAAGGTCGGGGTCATCAACTGCTTTTTCAAGCCAGAGGGAATAAAGTTCTGTTTCGTTCATAAAAATTACCTCCATGTCCGAAAATTTTTTGGGCGTTTAAGATCACGCCGAAAAGTTCTCATAAAGTTCTATGACAATAGTATATCACAAATTCTTTTGTTTGAAAATAGGTTTTAAAAATTTTTAACAACTATTTTGGTGAATTTTCCTTTAACGGTCTTTTTTATTGCAGGCTATGTCACAACAAAGGGGTGATTTCTAAATGATAATTTGCGGGGAAGCCCCCGCGGGCAATGTCACCCCCAAAGTAAGTTTAAATAAAACGCTTAAATAGAGTAGCCCCCTCAAGGGGGCGGGTATGTTTGGCGTTAAACTTTCAATACTAAATGATAATTTAGCGTACTAAAATAAGAGTAATAATAGCTGGTCGAGCTGAGCCCAGCTCGCAGGGTCAAGGGGCAGCGCCCCTTGTCGCCGTCCGCAGACGGCGAAATT
>CANQXX010000053.1 GCA_947627905.1 uncultured Clostridia bacterium | reverse complement strand
ACAGGCGCATAAATTATAAGGTGGGGATCGGTCATTTTAGAGGGATCGAAAGCCTGAGTCCTTATCCCCTCGCCGTCCTCAACGAAAACACGGTTGCGGCTGTTTTCGCTTCTGCCCATGATGAAATACGCCGTTACAGCGTGTTTTCCGTCGGCGGACTTACCTATCATAATTCCGCGTCCATGGTAATCCATGCTGTTAAGTTCTTCCGCGATAGTTTTTGTTATCATGCTGATTCCTCCTAAAATTTTCCTAAATAACAAACTGTATCCTGCGGCATTTTGACAATGCCGTTATAACTGAATTTATAAAACGCTTCCCGAAGTTCGGCAACGAAATTTTCGTAATTCGGGTGATTGCTTTTTATTGAATAGGAATGTGACAGCGAATATCCGATGAAATGCTCCTCGTCAAAGATCATGGGATTATCCGCTTGAAACGTTTCGACCTCCGAAAAATACTTACTTTCCAGAAAGGAGCTGCTGTCATATCTGCCGCACTTTGAAATTTTAACGCTGTCGCTCATTCCGCAGTATTTTTCAAATATCCTGTCGCGTTCCGTGCGGAGATCGCTTTTCCCGTGGGTATTCCAGATAATTGCAAGCCGTCCGTCAGACGTTAAAATTCTCTTACATTCTTCCTTGAATTTATCGCTGTCAAACCAGTGGAAAGCCTGCGCCGCCGTCACAAGCCCGAAGCTGTTTGCGGGAAGTCCTGTATTTTCTGCGGAAGCGTTTACAATTTCTGCAAACGGAACATTCTCCCGCAGAACGGAAAGCATATCGGGATTTGGCTCAACGGCAGTTATTTTTTTGAATTTTGTAAACAGACATTTTGTAAAAATGCCCGTTCCCGCGCCTATGTCCGCGACATTCTCCGCATTGGTCCTGTCGTAAAGAAAATCAATAACTTCCGGCGGATAGGACGGTCTTGTCCTGTTGTAAATTTCCGCTTTTCCGGAAAATATTTTTTCATTCATCGACATACGCCCTGCCGTTTTCAACTCTTATCTTATCCTCGCAGAACAGTGCCACGGCTTTGGGGAGAATTTTCCACTCCACATTTTCCATAACGCGCTTTTGCAGAATTTCGGGAGTATCGCCGTTAAGAACGGGCACGGTATCCTGTAAGATTATAGGACCGCCGTCGCAGACTTCCGTTACAAAATGCACCGTTGCACCGGTGACCTTTACGCCCTTTTCGAGAACGGCTTCATGAACGTGCAGTCCGTAAAAGCCTTTTCCGCAGAAAGACGGTATCAGCGCAGGGTGAACGTTCATCATCTTGTTCGGATATGCCCGGCAGACAGTCTCGTCCAGAATTGTCATAAATCCTGCGTAAACAACCAGATCAGCATGTTCATTCTTAAGTGTTTCCAGCATGGCTTTGCTGTATTCGTGAACGTCGGGAAAATCTTTCCGCACAAGCGTTACAGTTTTTATACCGTTCTGCTTTGCCCGTTCAAGAGCATAAGCGTCCGCTTTTGAGGAAATAACGCAGGTTATCTTTCCGCCTTTTATATCTCCCCGCTTTTCCGCGTCGATAAGCGCCTGCAAATTTGTTCCGCCGCCCGAAACGAGGACAACTATATTTTTCATTGTTTCATCTCCCGACCAATTATCTTCTTATAAGCGCGAATATTCCGATAATTAAAATTACCGAGCCTATCACCGTAACGGCAAGAGCCTGCTGCACCTGATCCGGTTTTTCATCGGCAAAATAAAATTTTCCGTACTTGATGTTCGCACATACATCGGCATTATCGCCCACGCTGTACCTGAGCCGATCCTTATATTCGTAACGGTAATATTCAAGACGTATCGTGCCGGTATCGGTTTTCGCTTCAACTATTGGACAGACTATTGATCCTCCAATGTTGCGGTCTTCAATGTCTGTCACCGTTCCGCTCATGTTAATTGTATTGCTGAGTATCTTTTTGTAATTGAAATACAGAGCCGCGCCTATGGAAAACATAACAAAGCCTATTGCAATTGCAAAAAACGGTTCAGTAATTATTGCACGCGCAAATGTCATAATATGTCACCTCAGCAGATAATAACTCCCTCGTCGCTTTCAACCAGTTCGCCCAGAACGTAAGCCTGTTCGCCTGTGGAATTTATTACCTCTATTGCCTTGTCGGCGTCGTTTTTATCAACAACAACGCACATTCCAACACCCATATTGAACGTATTGAACATATCGTGTTCGGAAATTTTTCCCGTTCTTGCAATAAGGTCAAATATTGGCAGAACGCGGACGTCAGAACGTGCTATTTTTGCGGAAAGTCCGTGAGGAAGCGCTCTTGGGATATTTTCGTAAAATCCTCCGCCTGTGATATGGCTGATAGATTTTACCTTAACAGCGTCCATAAGAGCCATTATCGCCTTGACGTAAATTCTTGTAGGCATCATAAGGCAGTCGCCAAGCGTCATTCCGATATCCGACTGATGACGTGCAAGATTCTGCTCATTTACGGTGAAAACCTTTCTTACAAGTGAAAATCCATTGGAATGAACGCCGCTTGATTTAATGGCGATCATGATGTCTCCCGCTTTTTGCGTGGAAGTGTCGATTATTTTGCTTTTGTCAACAACTCCGACGGAAAATCCTGCAAGATCGTACTCCTCGTCCGGCATAAGTCCCGGGTGTTCCGCAGTCTCGCCGCCTATAAGGGCACAGCCTGCCTGAACGCAGCCCTCCGCTACGCCGGAAACTATCTCGGCTATCTTTTCGGGGATATTCTTTCCGCAGGCTATGTAGTCAAGGAAGAACTGGGGCTTTGCGCCGCAGCAGATTATATCGTTGACGCACATGGCAACGCAGTCTATTCCCACGGTATTATGCTTGTCCATAATGAAAGCAATTTTTATCTTTGTTCCAACGCCGTCCGTTCCCGAAACAAGCACAGGCTCGTTTATTCCGGTCATGTCAAGCTGAAACAGACCGCCGAAGCCGCCTATTCCCGACAGAACGCCCTTGGTCATGGTCCGTGCGACATGAGACTTCATCAGTTCAACAGCTTTATAACCGGCAGTAACGTCAACGCCTGCTTCTTTGTAGCTATCAGAAAAACTTTTCATCGTATTCCTCCAAAAAAATATTTAACCCTCTATCTTGAACTCAAATTTATCCTTTGGCATTTCCTTAGGAACTTCACAGGGATAATTTCCGGTGAAGCAAGCGTCGCAAAATCCGCACTTTGCCTCTTCTCCTGCAATTTTGTTCACGCTTTCAACGCTCAGATAACCGAGAGAATCCGCGCCTATTTCCCGGGTAATTTCTTCAATGCTCATCTTGCAGGCGATAAGGTTTTCCCTGCTGTCGATATCCGTTCCGAAAAAGCATGGATTTTTAAACGGCGGACAGGATATCCTCACATGGATCTCTTTTGCGCCTGCCTCACGGATAAGATTTACTATCCGCTTTGAAGTAGTGCCGCGGACGATACTGTCATCAACAAGTATTACGCGTTTTCCCTTTACGGTATCGTCAACAACGTTGAGTTTTATTTTTACGGAATTTGTCCGCTCCGCCTGTGTAGGCTGAATGAACGTTCTGCCCACATATCGGTTTTTTATAAATCCTACGCCGTAGGGTATGCCGGAAGCTCTTGAAAGTCCAAGAGCCGCGTCAAGTCCGCTGTCCGGAACGCCGATAACAACATCTGCTTCAACGGGATATTCCTTCCAGAGAAACTCCCCTGCCCGAAGCCTTGCCCGGTGTACGCTTGCGCCCTCGATCACGGAATCCGGACGTGCAAAATATACATACTCAAACACGCAAAAAGAACTTTTTTCCGTTCCGCAGTAGGTTTTTACCGAGCGCACTCCGTCGCTGTCGATAACGATTATCTCACCGGGAAGCAGATCGCGGATAAACTCCGCGCCAACACTGTCAAAAGCGCAGGTCTCCGAGGAAACAACGTAAGTTCCGTCTCCGAGCTTTCCTAACGAAAGCGGACGGAAACCGTGGGGATCTCTTGCGGCAATGAGCTTTTTCGGCGACATGACCACAATTGAAAATGCGCCTTTCAGACGTCCGACCGCTTTTTCTACCGCTTTTTCTATCGACGGCTCTTTGAGCCGCTGTTCCGTTATTGCATAGGAAATTACTTCCGTATCGTTTGTACTGTGGAAAATAGCGCCTTTCAGCTCATACTCCTCACGAAGCTCCCGTGCGTTCACAAGATTTCCGTTATGGGCAATGGCAAGAGGACCTTTCATGTGGCGCACAACAAGGGGCTGCGCGTTTATACGGTTTGAATTTCCCGTTGTGGAATAGCGGACGTGTCCTATAGCTATGTTTCCCTGCCCAAGAGAAGCAAGGGTATCTTTATCAAAAACTTCGGGAACAAGTCCCAGATCCTTATGATGTGCGAAAACACCTCTGTCATTAACTACTATGCCGCAGGATTCCTGTCCTCTGTGCTGCAAGGCATAAAGCCCGATATATGTAGTCATTGCAACGTCTGCGGTCTTGTCCGAATAAACAGCGAACACACCGCATTCTTCATGTAAGCTGTCAAACATGACCGATCATCCCTTTCCATTCCAGCAATAGCTGCATAGCTTACATTCGGGAAGTCCTACCGCTTTTACGGTCCCTTCAAGAGACTGAAATTCCAAAGAAGTAAGTTTCAGCCTGCGGCATATCTCGTCGCGGAGCTTCTTTCCTCTTTCGGTGGAAGAACTGCTGTATTCATTTATGTACTTTACGCCTTCCTCGCCCTCAAACTCGTGGATTATCCGTCTTGCTATAAGGTCAAGCTCGGAAGTGCTCCTTGAAAAATTCAGGTATTTGCAGCCGTACATTATAGGCGGACAGGCAGAACGCATATGCACTTCCTTTGCTCCGTTGGAATAAAGAAATTCCACCGTTTCGCGCATCTGCGTACCTCGGACGATACTGTCGTCCACAAAAAGCAGTTTTTTGCCTTCGATAAGCTCGTGCACCGGTATCAGCTTCATTTTAGCTACCTGATTGCGTATGGTCTGATTCTGCGGCATAAAGCTCCTCGGCCATGTGGGGGTATATTTTATGAACGGTCTTGCAAATGGTATGCCGCTCCGGTTGGAATATCCTATCGCATGAGGAATACCCGAATCGGGAACGCCGCAGACATAGTCCACATCAGGAAGAGTGCCGTTTTTAATATCCGCCTCTGCCATTATTTCGCCGTTCCGCGTCCTCATGGTCTCAACAGTAACTCCCTCATAGATCGAATTGGGGTAGCCGTAATATGTCCACAGGAACGTGCATATCTTCATATCATCATTGCCCTTGTCAAGGACTTCGCATTTTGTGGGAGTTATCAATACTATCTCACCGGGAGCAAGCTCCTTGTATGTTTCATAGCCCAGCTTCTGGAACGCAAATGACTCAAAGGAAAAGCAGTAGCCGTCGTCACGTTTTCCTACGATTATAGGGAGACGTCCCCGCTTGTCCCTTGCGGCGATTATGCCGTTCTCGGTAAGTATCATCAGGGACATTGTTCCCTCGACTTTTTCCTGAGCGTATTTTATACCTTCAACAAATGAACTTTTCTGGGAGATCAGCGCGCCTACTATGGAGCTGTCGTTGACCTTTCCGCTGCTCATGGCTTCAAAGCTGGCATAGCTCTTGTCAAGAAATTCCTGCCTGATCTCCTCGGCGTTATTGACTATTCCTACCGTACAGACCGCATAAAGTCCCAGCTTTGAACGCAGAAGTATGGGCTGTGGGTCGGTATCGCTTATGCAGCCTATGCAAAGATTTCCCCGCATGGACTCTATGTCCTTTTCAAATTTTGTACGGAACGGTGAGTTTTCGATACTGTGGATATTCCGCTGAAATCCCAGCTCAGGTGAATAAGAAGTCATTCCGCCGCGGCGCGTTCCAAGGTGAGAATGATAGTCTGTCCCGAAAAATACGTCGCTTATGCAGTCGTTCAGTGACGCTGCTCCAAAAAAACCGCCCATGTATACTCCTTTCGCAATGTTTACGGTTTTGCGCAAGCAAAATTTATTCTCCGAAGATCCTCTTCATCATTTCCTGATATGCTTCTTCAACGCCGCCCATATCTCTGCGGAATCTGTCCTTGTCGAGTTTTTCGTGAGTTGTGCTGTCCCAAAAGCGGCAGGTATCGGGAGAAATTTCATCTGCAAGAAGGATCTGACCGTGAAATCTTCCGAACTCTATCTTGAAGTCGATAAGGTCTATATTATGTTCCTTGAAGAATTTCAGCATAAAGCTGTTTACGGCAAACGCATATTTTGAAATGGTATCAATTTCCTCCTGAGTAGCAAGACCAAGACCGAGAGCGTAATAGCTGTTTATGAACGGATCGCCCAGCTCATCGTTCTTGTAGCTAAATTCAAGAGTAGGCTGCTTCAGGGGAGTTCCCTCGGCAATTCCCAGCTTCTTTGAAAAAGAACCTGCCGCAACGTTTCTTACGATAACTTCCAGAGGAACTATTTCAACTTTCTTTACGATAGTTTCCCTGTCGCTGATCTCCTTTACAAGATGTGTAGGGATACCTTCCTTTTCAAGCAGACCGAGCATATAGTTGGTCATCTTGTTGTTTACAACGCCTTTGCCGCGGATAGTGCCTTTCTTTTCGCCGTTGAAAGCCGTTGCATCGTCCTTGTAGTCAACGATAACAAGATCCGGGTCATTTGTGGCAAAAACTTTCTTAGCCTTGCCCTCGTAAAGCTGTTCGCCTTTAACAATGTTTTCCATAATATTTTTCCTCCTATGATTTTATATCAGGTTAATTTTAACTTAGTATAAACTCCGCAATTTCCCGCGGATCTTTGAAAATATAGTCCGCGCCTGCTTTTTCAAGCTCTCCCGGTTTTCCGTAGCCGTAAAGCACTCCTGCGGAAGCAACGCCCACTTCTTTTGCGCCCTCGATGTCGTAGAACCTGTCTCCTATCATCAGGACCTGTCCGAGGTCGGCAGCTCCGAGTTTTTCCATAGCTTCGCGGATAATTCCGGCTTTTTCGCCGCTTGAACCGTCCGGAGCAGCGCCGCATACCGTGTCAAAAAACTTTTTTATCCCGAAATGCTCCACTATCTTATCCGCCGTGACCTGCGGCTTTGTAGTTGCCACCGCAAGAAGTTTTCCTGCATTTCTAAGCTGTTCAAGAAGCTCGTAAATGCCGTTATAGAGCGAGTTTCCTATAATGCATTGATCTTCGTAAACTTCTCTGTAAAGTTTGGCAGCTTGACATGCCTCCTCCGGGGTCATTCCGCAGTATTCGGTAAAGGAATACACTAACGGCGGTCCGAGAAAACCGTTCAGCAGCGTTTCTTCGGGAATTTTTCTGTTCATTTTTTCAAGAGCGTACCTGACACAGCCAAGTATTCCCGGTGAAGAGTCTGTAAGCGTTCCGTCAAGGTCAAAAAGTATTGCAGAATAGCTGTTTTTCATTGTAAAATACCTTACTTCGAGTTAAGGATATCGTCGATCGACTCCTGAAGTTTCCTGTCCTTTTCTTTAACGCCGTCTATCATATCCTGTTTAGCTTTCAGCAGCTTTTCGGTCAAGCCCTCATCGTTCAGCGCAAGCATCTGTATTGCAAGTATAGCTGCATTTTTTGCTCCGTTCACCGCAACGGTGGCAACGGGTATGCCCGACGGCATCTGAACGGTGGCAAGGAGCGCGTCCAGTCCCTCAAACGTTGACTTTATCGGTATGCCTATTACCGGAAGTATGGTATGTCCGGCTATAACTCCGGCAAGATGAGCAGCCATTCCGGCAGCGCAGATAATCACGCCGAAGCCGTTCTTTGCGGCGTTTGCGGCAAACTCCGAAGCCATTTCAGGCGTTCTGTGGGCAGACATGACATGAACTTCATATGGAACGCCATAATTTTTAAGTTCGGCGACCGCAGCCTTTACGACGGGAAGATCGCTGTCGCTCCCCATGATAACAGCAACTTTTTTTAACATAAAATACCTCCGAAATGAATATTTTAAAAACAAAAAAGCTGTGAAGGTACATCACAGCTTGCGGATACACTTACACTCCGATACGGCAAAGCCGCCGCAGCGGAAAGAATTTCCATACAGCGGCGAGGAAAGGTAGGAAAAAACGGTCAAACGGCAGTAATATCCACGCATTGACAAGCCCTCCTCGGCATAGTAAAGAGAAAGTAAAAACTTACTCTTTAATTATACCTTATTTTTACTTGGATTTCAAGTGTTTCATAAAAAAATTAAAAAATATCTCAAATAGTATTGAATTGTTCCGACAGAGTTGATAACATGATTATGTTTGAACTATGTTATAGTTTGGATAAATGATAATTTGCGGGGAAGCCCCCGCGGGCAATGTCACCCCCGAATTAAGTTTAAATAGTAAGCCGTTTGAACGTGTAGCCCCCTCAAGGGGGTGGGTATGTTTGGCATTAAACTTTCAATACTAAATGATAATTTAGCGGGGAAGCCCCCGCGGGCTTCCCCGCAAATTATCATTTATCGGCAACCTAAAAATTAACTGCTGCCTTTACATATAACAAAAAAATTATAAATTATCTTAAATATGCTTGCTTTTTTCAGAAAATATGTTACAATAGAATATAGGGAACTTGTTTTCCTTAATACTTAATGGAGGTGCTTCAATATGGCATACAAAATTTCCGATGACTGCATCAGCTGCGGTGCTTGCGCAGACGGATGTCCTGTAAGTGCAATTTCCGAGGGCGACGGCAAATACGTTATCGACGCTGCTACCTGCATTGACTGCGGCGCTTGCGCAGATACCTGCCCTGTAGGTGCTCCGTCCGCTGAATAATTCAGCCGACAATTTGCGATACTTAAAACAGTGCCTGACCTTTACGGTCGGCACTGTTTTTCATTATCTATGCGGATCATTCCTTATAAACCGGATATCTATGCTTGTCGGCTTCGGTAATTTCACGCATTACCCTGCAGGGCGTTCCAACGGCAATGACGCCGGACGGTATATCCCTTGTCACAACGCTTCCTGCGCCGATAACCGTATTGTCCCCTATGGTAACTCCGCCAAGGACGATAACCCCCGCTCCTATCCAGACATTGTTTCCCACGGTTATGGGGAGAGCGACCTCCAGTCCTGCGTTCCGCTGTTCAGCGTCAAGAGCGTGTTCGGCAGTCGTAAATGTACAATTCGGTGCAATAAAAACATGATCGCCGAACGTGACTTTTCCGCCGTCAAGTATCTGAAAATTGTGATTTGCAAAGAAATAGTCACCTATCGTTGTGTTGCAGCCGTAATCACACCAGAATGGCGAATTTATGGTAACTTCTTTACCCATTTTGCCGAAAATTTTCTTTAGCAGAGCCGTCCGTTCCTCAAAAGCGGAGGGCTTTAATTGGTTATATTCAAAGCAAAGGTCATTGCAGGCAAATATCGTTTTTATTATTTCCTCATCGTAATTTGCATTGTAAAGATAGCCGGCAGCGGCTTTTTCTCTTTCGGTCATAAAAATTCCTCCTGAAATATTTTATAGAACTAAAAACAGCGTTCCCGCCGTAATTAAAATACAGCCGATAAGCGACTTGACGGTAAATTCTTCATGCAGAAAAACAAATGCAAGTATCAGCGTAAGAACGGTACTCATTTTGTCTATGGGAACGACTTTTGACGCTTCCCCAATTTGCAGAGCCTTGTAATAGCACAGCCATGACGCGCCTGTGGCAAGTCCGGAAAGTATCAGGAATATCCAGCTTTTCTTGTCGATTGATGATATCCCGCTTTGCGCATGGGTAAGAAAGACCATTCCCCACGCAAGAAGGACCACAACCACTGTCCTTACAGCGGTGGCAAGGTTTGAATCCACGCCGTTTATGCCGATTTTCGCAAGAATTGAAGTCAGCGCGGCAAAAACCGCAGAAAGAATTGCAAAGATAAACCACATAAAAATTGCCTCACGAACAATAAAACGTTTTTAACATTATATAATAAATTCTTTCTCTTGTCAACACAAAAACGGCTCCCGAACTTCGGAAGCCGTTAATTGCATATTGAAAAAATTCAATTATTCGTTGATAGCTGTAACAACGCCTGAACCTACTGTACGTCCGCCTTCACGGATAGCGAAACGGAGACCTTCTTCAATAGCGATAGGAGTGATAAGCTCAACGTCCATTGTTACGTTATCGCCGGGCATGCACATTTCCTTATCAGCAGGAAGTGTGATAACGCCTGTAACGTCAGTTGTTCTGAAATAGAACTGAGGTCTGTAGTTGTTGAAGAAAGGAGTATGACGTCCGCCCTCTTCCTTCTTCAGAACGTAAACCTGACCCTTGAACTTGGTGTGGGGGTGGATAGAACCGGGCTTACAAAGAACCTGACCTCTTTCGATATCTGTTCTCTGGAT
>CANQXX010000052.1 GCA_947627905.1 uncultured Clostridia bacterium | reverse complement strand
TGAAGCCACTAAAGCGGCTTCAATTCACCCTTGCGGAGCTCTTTTTAAGGGGAATTTCGCCGTCTGCGGACGGCGACGGGGGCTCTGCCCCTCGACCCCGCGAGCTGGGCTCAGCTCGACCAGCTATTGTTTTTTTATTTTGTTCCGCTAAATTATCATTTAATATTGAAAATTTTGATTTGTTTAAATCGCCCATTTGCTGTACCACAGCCTACCCAAAAACAAATTGATACATAACGCCGAAAATTTCTCTAAGCCAGTATGTAGGGATAAGCCACAGTGACGTGTCCGCAGAAAGAGCATAGCTTTCAATGCCGTACTTGCCGGCGATCATTGACGCCCTGAGCTGATGATAAGCATTTGTGACCACAGTTACGCTTCCGGCCAGACCGTTTTCCTCTATCTTTTCTTTGGAAAATCTTATATTTTCATCTGTGCTCGTGGATCTGTCCTCAAGTATTATACGGTCGGAAGATATGCCGTTCTCAACAAGCACGCGCCTTATACATTCCGCTTCGGAGATATCCTCGTCCGCGCCCTGTCCGCCGGAGGCAATGCATACCGAATCGGGATGCTCTTTCATAAATTCACAGGCTGCCATAATTCTTTTATTCAGCATAAGGCTCGGGGTCTCTCCCCTTACCTTGCACCCAAGAACTATCAGAACGGTTTTTCCGTCCGGCGGAGAATTTTCAGCCGCCAGCAGCATTTTCGCCGAAACAATAAGCGAAAGAACCGTGAATATCAGCGCAAGTCCGCATAAAAACAGCGATATCCCGCGGAATATCCTATTGGTACGGAAAAGCCCGGATATTTTATTCCAGAATATCACCAGAATAAATAAAAATGTAAATATTGCCATACCGGCAGAATTGCCGAAATTTATTATCCCGGACAATACAGGCGCAAAAAATACAAGAAATCCCAGCGCAAAAATCAAAGCAAGGCACACTCTTACAAGTGTGCCTTTTTCCGGAATACTCATCAAAGCGCTTCTTTCAGAGCGTGGGCAAGCTGATCCGGACAGGAAGTTCCCTTGCCGTTGCAGTCTATGCCCTCGAGACGCTCTACCGCGTCAGCTACCTTCATTCCCTTTACAAGCGCGGAGATACCCTGTGTATTTCCGTTGCAGCCGCCGAGAAAACGAACGCTTTTTATTATATCGCCTTCGATCTCGATCTGGATATTTCTTGAACAAACTCCTGTTGGGGTATAATTGATAGTCATGATATTTTTCCTCCTTATTTCTTTATCCTTGCAACTCCGGAGCTTACCGCCGCGTCAGCAACGGCTTCCGCTATTATGTTTGCCAGATCTTTATTGAATGCGTCCGGAAGTATATATTCCGCGCAAAGCTCTTCCGGCTTTACAGCCGAAGCTATGGCGTATGCCGCCGCACGCTTCATTTCCTCGTTTATATCGCTTGCTCTCACAGAAAGCGCTCCCTTGAACACTCCCGGAAAAGCTATGACATTATTTATCTGATTGGGATAGTCTGAACGTCCCGTTCCAACGACGAATGCTCCCGCCGCCTTTGCGTCCTCCGGCATTATCTCAGGCGTTGGATTTGCCATTGCAAAGATTATAGGCTTTTCACCCATGGAACGCACCATGTCCTGTGAAACAAGATTCGGTTTTGAAACTCCTATAAATGCGTCTGCGCCTTTGAGAGCGTCGGCAAGTCTGCCGCGGATATGATCTTTATTTGTGAGCTTTGCCATCTCATAATGAGACGGATTTTCAAACTCATCGCCGTCACAGATAATCCCCTTTATATCGACCATGATGATATTGCCTATTCCCAGAGAAATAAACTGCTTTGCTATCGCACAGCCTGCCGCACCTGCTCCGTTTATTACAAGGGTCATATCGCCGAAATTTTTTCCGGCGACCTTTGCGGCGTTGAGCATTGCAGCCGAAGCAACTATTGCCGTTCCGTGCTGATCGTCATGGAATACGGGTATATCCAGCTTTTCTTTAAGGCGGCGTTCTATCTCGAAGCACCTCGGTGCGGAAATATCTTCGAGATTTATTCCGCCGAAGCTGTAGGAAATAAGCTCTATCGTGCGGACTATCTCGTCAACGTCCTTTGAAGCAACGCATATCGGGAAAGCGTCCACTCCTGCAAATTCCTTGAAAAGAGCGCATTTTCCTTCCATTACCGGCATAGAAGCTCTTGGTCCGATATCTCCCAGACCGAGAACGGCAGTTCCGTCGGTTATAACTGCAACAAGATTTGCGCGTCTTGTCAGGTCATAGGAAAGGTCGGGATCCCTTGCGATCTCAAGGCAAGGCTGGGCAACTCCCGGAGTATACGCATTTGAAAGCTGCTGACGGTCATTTACTTCACACCTTGAAATTACCTCTATCTTTCCTTTCCATTCATAATGCTTCTTCAAAGACGACTGCATGATATCCATATTGATACTTCCTTTTCAAATTTTCAGGCATTATAATGGTAAAATGTTCCACATGGAACATTTTACCATGCAGTATACACAGCAAGCATTTTACTTTTCCTTTTTGCTTGCAAGTTTGATTATCCTGTCGATATTCTTTTTATCGGTGGTCCTGCTTCCTATATATGTAGGATAAGCGTTGTACAGACCGTGGAAATCCGAACCGCCCGTAACGATAAGGTCATACTTATCGGCAATATCCATAAGTTCCTTCTGCTGCTCCTCATCGGCTGTATAGTGGAACACTTCTACACCGTCCAGCTTGCCTTTTGCGGAAAGTTCTTCAAGAAGCTCCATAGAATCATAGTACACCGGGTGCGCCATGACCGCAACTCCTCTTGCGGAATGTATAAGGTCAATAACAAAATTAACGTCAGGATATTCCCTTTCAACTATACATGAACCTGTTTCAAGATCAAAAAGCTCGTCGCTGAGGCTGCCGTAAAATTCCGTGGTATAGCCATAATCTATAAGTGCGTGCATGATATGCTGCTTAAAGATACTTTTTGAACCTGTAGCATATTTCATAACGCTTTCCGCCGTTATAGGATAGAGCTTCATAACGTTTTCTACCATTTCTCTGGCGCAGGCTTTGCGTATCTCGCAGGCTTTGATGCAGATGCCTTCGAGCCTGTCCGGCTTCTGCGGCGCATAACAAAGGATATGTACTTTTCTTCCGCGGGACTTGTCCCATGCGGAAAGCTCCACACCCGGTATCACCTGAACGCCGTAACGGTCTCCAAGTATTTTTGAACGCGAAACGGACGACATAGTGTCATGATCCGTTATGGAGATACATTCTATTCCGGTCCTTTTTGCCTGAACAATTATATCCTCTATCCCGAGAGAACCGTCCGAGAGTTTGGTATGACAGTGAAGATCTCCGACCATATCTTCAGCTCCTTTTTCAATAGATTTCAAATAAAATTATCTGAGTTCAATGTACCCGCAGGCAAAGATATATTTGCTCAAACAGCGTAGCATACGGAAAATTTGAAAGATCGGAAGCTGAAATGTTGCAGAACCGGATACACTACTTTTTAATTATAACACAAAACTGCATACCATTGCAAGTATTTTAATGAAATATATCAAAAAAGGCGTGTATTTGCGCTAAAAAAGTCTTTTTTTGTTATGTTCTATATAAATTTTCCAAGAAACCAGACATTTTCTGCTTCAAAAGCTTTCCCATTGAGGTAATCAAGTATACCTCCGCTCGTTCTGAAAGTAAATTTCAGCTTGTACGAATACAAAGCCTGTGTTTTTATTTTGTATTCTTTATTTATCCTGTTGACGCCGTATTTTCCGTCACCAAGGATCGGGCAGCCGATATATGCCATATGAGCGCGTATCTGGTGGGTACGCCCTGTATGGAGGGCTATTTCCAGAAGAGACAGTCTGCCGGAAGTTTTCAGTACGGTATATTCGGTCACCGCAGTCTTGCCGGCTGCCGTTTTCCTGCTGCTGACCTTTACGGTATTGTCCGAGGAGTCCTTTTCGATATAAGCGGTAATGATATCGTGCTTTTTGGGAGGTTCCCCGATAACTATGCAAAGATAACGCTTTTCAAGCTCTCTGTCCTTTATTTTCTGATTAAGGATACGCAGCGCTTCTGCATTTTTTGCAGCAATGACTATTCCGCCTGTATTCCTGTCAAGACGATTGCAAAGAGCCGGAGCAAAGCTGTTCTCCTTTTCCGGATCGTATTCGCCTTTTTCGTACAGATACTTTTTAAGGCGGTTTATAAGCGTATCGGCAGTATTTTCATTATCCTCGTGAACGACCATTCCGTTTTTCTTATCTATAAGAATTATATTTTCATCCTCATAAATTATGCTTATTTCAGACGGAACGGACATAAATTCATTTTCGGGAGAAGCATCGAAAAATTCATCGTTTATGTACATCTGCACGGTATCGCCTGTCCGGATCCGGACGGATATCTCCGCCCTTTTTCCGTTGAGCTTGATCCTCTTGTTCCTTATGGCCTTGTACATCATGCTCTGAGGGAGACGCGGAACAGCCTTTGAAACAAACTTGTCCAGACGCTGTCCGGCATCGTTCTTATCTATAACAAATTCACGCATAGTCAGCCCTCCTCCATTAAAACATCTGTAATTATATTATAACATAAAATTTTTTTAAAAACATCTTTTCAAATTAAATTTTTTGTAGTATAATATTAGAAAACGTTTGTTTTTTTATAAAGAGGTGTATTTGCTTTGGAGAATAACAACAGCATATCCGAAACAGAGTTGAAAACTCTTCCTAAAAAGGATCCTGAAAAGCTGCACGAGGGACACCGCGACAAAATGAGAGACCGTTTTCTTGAAACGGGATTTTCAGGATTTTCAGAACATCAGATAGTCGAAATGATCCTTTTTTATTCTTACGCCAGATGTGATACCAACGAGATCGCTCACCGGCTGATAAATCATTACGGCAGTCTTGCAGATCTGATAGACGCTTCCTATGAGGATCTTGTTGAAAACGGACGTCTACCCAAAAGCGCCGCTGTACTTATAAAAATGATACCGGCTATAATACCGGTATATTACAATTCCAAATCACAAAGGGAAATTTACGACAACGTTGACAAGATAAAAGCTCTTTTTACTCCATATTTTATTGCTATAGATCATGAGGAGTTCCGGGTCGCTTGCTTTGACGCAAATTTAAGGCTAAATTCCTGCCTCCTGATAAATAAAGGCGGTCTGACAAGTTCTGAAGTAAGCATGAGAAGACTTGCGGAGGCTGCTATCAAATCAAAAGCCGTCTGTATCGCCATAGCTCATAACCACCCCAAAGCTGCGCCTGTACCTTCTCCGGACGATATACAGACAACAAAGTATATAAAGACTACTATGGAAAATATAGGAATAAAACTTCTGGATCATGTGATTGTCGGCGAAAATCGTTCGCTTTCAATGCGTGAATCCGCATACATAGGCGTTTTTGACTGAACAGCTTAATTTTCGGAGGTAATATATGGATAAATTCAAGCTGGTATCTGAATATTCTCTTGCAGGCGACCAGCCGGAAGCAGTTGACAGGCTTGTAAAAGGTCTTGACGGCGGACTAAAGGAGCAGACGCTTCTTGGCGTTACCGGTTCGGGAAAGACATTTACCATGGCTAACGTTATCGCAAGGGTGAACCGTCCTACGCTTGTGCTTGCCCACAACAAAATACTTGCCGCACAGCTTTGTTCCGAGTTCAGAGAATTTTTTCCGGATAACGCTGTAGAATATTTTGTATCATACTATGATTATTACCAGCCGGAGGCTTATGTTCCGTCCACAGACAGCTATATTGAAAAGGATTCCGACGTCAACGACGAAATAGACAAGCTCAGACATTCGGCTACGCTTGCTCTTTCGGAACGGCGCGATGTTATAATCGTAGCTTCGGTCTCCTGCATATACTCTCTCGGTTCGCCTATAGATTACCGTACAATGGTGATTTCCCTGAGACAGGGCATGGAACTTTCAAGGGACGTGCTCCTTGCAAAATTAGTCAGCATACAATACGAGCGCAACGACGTGAATTTTATCCGAAACAAGTTCCGCGTGCGGGGCGACGTGGTGGAAATATTTCCTGCCGGTTCTACCGAGCTTGCGATACGGGTGGAGTTCTGGGGCGATGAGATAGAACGCATAACCGAATTTAAGGCGCTTACGGGAGAAATTACCGCGACCCTTTCCCATGCGGCGATATACCCTGCTTCACACTATGTTATCTCCCGCGACAAAATGCAGGACGCCATTGCCGAAATAGAGCGTGAGCTTGACGAAAGGGTAAAATATTTCAAGGACAATGATAAACTGATAGAAGCGCAGAGGATCGCACAGCGCACGATGTATGACATCGAAATGCTTCAGGAGATAGGCTTCTGCAAAGGGATAGAAAACTACTCAAGGATACTTGCGGGACGCGCTCCGGGAAGTATACCGTACACGCTTCTTGACCACTTTCCCGATGATTTTCTGCTTATCGTGGACGAGAGCCACGTTTCCCTGCCGCAGGTCCGCGCCATGAGCGCAGGCGACCGGGGACGGAAGCAGACCCTTGTGGATTACGGTTTCCGGCTTCCGTCTGCGCTTGATAACCGTCCGCTGACGTTTGACGAATTTTATGATAAAATAAATCAGGCAATATTCGTTTCCGCAACTCCCGGACCTTTTGAGCGGGAACATTCGGCTCAGATAGTAGAACAGGTAATCCGTCCCACGGGACTGGTTGATCCGGAAATAATCGTCAAACCTGTAGAAGGTCAGATAGATGATCTTCTTCTTGAAATAAACGAGCGCACTCAGAAAAACGAGCGCGTTCTTGTTACAACGCTTACAAAGAAAATGGCTGAGGATCTTACCGCATATCTTGAAAAAGCAGGCGTCCGTGTCCGCTATATGCACTATGACATCGACACGATAGAACGTATGGAAATAATCCGTGATCTCCGTCTCGGTGAATTTGACGTTCTGGTAGGAATAAACCTGCTTCGTGAGGGGCTGGATATCCCGGAGGTCTCCCTTGTGGCTATACTCGACGCGGATAAAGAGGGCTTCCTGCGTTCGGAAAGCTCGCTGATACAAACGATAGGACGTGCGGCAAGAAATTCCCACGGACAGGTCATCATGTATGCCGATACGGTGACAAAATCTATGGAAAGCGCTATCATGGAGACGGAACGCCGCCGGACATTGCAGATAGATTTCAACGAAAAGCACGGAATAATCCCGAAAACGATCATCAAAGACGTGCGCGACGTTATTGAAATTTCCACAAAAGCCGAGGCTGACGCAAAGACTTCAAAAACACAGCAGAAGCGCATGACCCCCGAAGAACGTGAAGAGCTTATCAGAAAACTTACGGAGGAAATGAAAAATGCGGCTAAGATACTTGAATTTGAGCACGCCGCATATCTCCGCGACAGGATAAACGAACTTAAACAGTCTCCTCATGCCGGCAAAAAGGTTTTCGGTAAAAAGAAAGGATAATTTAAAATGGCAAACGACAAGATCATCATAAAAGGAGCACGGGAACACAATCTGAAAAATATAGACATTGAAATTCCCCGTGACAAGCTGGTCGTAATGACGGGACTTTCCGGCTCGGGAAAATCCTCTCTTGCGTTCGATACTATATATGCGGACGGTCAGAGACGGTATGTTGAAAGTCTTTCATCATATGCAAGAATGTTCCTCGGACAAATGGAAAAACCGGACGTTGACAGCATAGAGGGACTTTCCCCTGCAATTTCCATAGACCAGAAAACTACTTCTAAAAACCCACGTTCAACGGTGGGAACGGTCACTGAAATTTACGACTATTTCAGACTTATGTATGCAAGGATAGGTGTTCCCCACTGTCCGGTATGCGGCCGGGAGATAAAGCAGCAGACGGTGGATCAGGTGGTAGATCAGATAATGGCGCTTCCCGAAGGAACGAAGATACAGCTTCTTGCGCCGATAATAAGAGGACGTAAGGGCGAACACACAAAGGAGTTGGAACGTGCGCGGAAAGCAGGATATGTCCGTGTGCGTGTGGACGGTATAATTTATGATCTTTCCGAAGAAATAAAACTTGAAAAGAACAAAAAGCACAGCATTGAAATAGTCATTGACCGTCTTGTTATAAAAAAAGGAATTGAAACGCGCCTCGGCGACAGCGTTGAAACGGTATCCTCCATTTCGGGAGGACTTATCATAGCCGATGTGAACGGAAAGGAAGATATACTTTTCTCGCAGAACTATGCTTGTCCAGAACACAATATTTCCATTGAAGAGCTTGCACCGAGAATGTTCTCGTTCAACAATCCTTTCGGCGCGTGCGAAAAATGTACCGGTCTGGGCGTTTTCCGCAAAATTGACCCGGAGCTGATAATCCCCAATAAAGAGCTTTCCATTCGTCAGGGCGCTATAAAGGCAAGCGGCTGGTCAACAACGGACGATGATTCCATAGCAATGATGTATTTCAAAGGCATTGCCCAGTATTACGGAGTTTCGCTGAATACTCCTATCAAGGATCTTCCAGATGAAGTTGTAGACGCTATACTTTACGGAACAAACGGCGTTAAACTCAGGCTGCACCGTTCTACCGAATATGGCGGAGGCGTTTACAATCAGCCATTTGAGGGTATCATACCAAATCTTGAAAGGCGCTACAGAGAGTCAAATTCCGAATACATCAAGGAGGAAGTCGAGGACTGCATGACGGAAAGTCCCTGTCCGGAATGTCACGGTCACAGGCTGAAAAAGGAAAGCCTTGCCGTTACGGTAGGCGGCAAGAATATTTCCGAGCTATGCGACCTTTCGGTGGTGGATTGTCTGGAATTTATAAACGGTCTGGAGCTTTCCGAAAGAGACAGAATGATAAGCGGACAGATAATAAAGGAAATAAAATCCCGCCTTGGATTTCTCCGCAGCGTTGGTCTGGAATATCTTACTCTTTCCCGTTCAGCAGGTACGCTCAGCGGCGGAGAAAGCCAGCGCATACGTCTTGCAACGCAGATAGGCTCGTCGCTCATGGGAGTTCTTTATATCCTTGACGAACCGTCTATAGGTCTGCACCAGCGTGACAATGATAAACTTATCGCAACGCTCAAACGTCTGCGCGATCTGGGGAATACTCTTATTGTGGTAGAGCATGACGAGGATACCATGAACAGCGCGGATTTCATAGTGGACATAGGTCCTTATGCAGGCATACACGGCGGCGAAGTGGTCTGCGCAGGTACAGTAGAGGACATCAAAGCCTGCGAACGCTCCATAACCGGACAGTATCTCAGCGGAAAAAGATCCATACCCGTTCCGGAAAAGAGGCGTGCCGGCAACGGTCTTTTCCTTACGGTCAAAGGCGCGGAGGAACACAATCTGAAAAAGATCGACGTTTCCATACCTCTTGGAACGTTCACCTGTGTGACGGGAGTTTCCGGTTCGGGAAAATCCTCACTTGTAAATGAGATAATCTACAAAAATCTTGCAGGCAGGCTGAACCGTGCAAAGATACGTCCCGGAAAATTTGCTTCAATGGAAGGTATAGATAACCTTGATAAGGTAATTGCCATAGATCAGTCTCCTATCGGCAGAACGCCCCGTTCCAACCCTGCGACGTACACCGGACTTTTTACCGATATCAGAGATCTTTTTGCCGGAACGAACGATGCAAAAATGAAAGGCTATACAAGCGGACGGTTTTCATTCAACGTAAAGGGCGGACGGTGCGAAGCCTGCGAGGGCGACGGCATAATCAAGATAGAAATGCATTTTCTGCCTGACGTTTATGTTCCCTGCGAAGTCTGCAAGGGAAAACGATATAACCGTGAAACTCTTGACATTCATTATAAAGGAAAATCAATTTATGACGTGCTGGAAATGACCGTTGATGAGGGCGTTGAATTTTTTGCAAATCTTCCGAAGATCGCACGCCGTCTGCAAACGCTTCAGGACGTGGGGCTCGGCTACATCAAGATAGGACAGCCTGCCACAACGCTTTCCGGCGGTGAAGCTCAGAGAGTAAAGCTGGCAACGGAACTTTCAAAGCGTTCAACTGGAAAGACTATATACATTCTGGACGAACCTACTACCGGACTGCATACTGCGGACGTTCACAAGCTGATAGAAGTTCTGCAAAAACTTGTTGACGCAGGCAATACGGTACTCGTTATAGAACATAATCTTGACGTTATAAAATGTGCCGATCACATAATTGATCTTGGACCGGAAGGCGGCGCAGGCGGAGGAATGGTGGTAAAATGCGGCACTCCCGAAGAAGTAGCCGCCTGTGAAGCATCATATACGGGGCAGTATCTTAAAAAAATGCTTGCTCCGAAAAAAACGGCAAAACGAAAGGCAAAGAAATAACAGCAAACCGGGACGGCGTGAATTGCCCCCAAAAAGTTAGACAAAGTTTAAAGAGATAACTTATGCAAAGCGACTAAGAGAGAACTTGGTCGCTTTTTCTATGCGGCATTTAAGCGATAATCA
>CANQXX010000051.1 GCA_947627905.1 uncultured Clostridia bacterium | reverse complement strand
CGTCTAAGCCGCTTTAGTGGCTTCAAGAGGGGGCTGCCTCTGCGAAAACCAAACTTTGTTTGGTTGAGGGCTGCCCCCTTGGCACTAACGATTACAATAGTTTAAGCCTTGCCAAACAGCCCAGTGAGCTGTTTGGCAACACAGATAAATAAATTTGAGCTTCCCCGCAAATTATCATTTAAACTTACTTTTTGGGTGACATTGCCCGCGGGGGCTTCCCCGCATAAAGCAAAACTTCCGCGCGATATTTTCGCACGGAAGTTTTTATTTTTGTAAATTAAATCATTTTAATTTTCGCCGTCATCGGCTGTATCGTCATCAGGAGCGCTGTCGTCAATTACCTCCGCTTTTTCTGCGGCTTCTGCTTCCGCCATTTCGGCTTCCAGCTCGGCTGCGTCCGGTTCTTCTACCTTTGCCGTTTCGGCTGTATCGTCATGATCCGCTACCGTAAACGCCGCTACACGCTCGCCCTCGGCAACGCGCATAAGTTTTACGCCGGTCGCATATCTTCCCATAACTCTTATGTCGCTTACCCTTATGCGGATTATAACTCCGTTTGTGGAAATAAGAATTACGTCCTCATCGTTATTTGCTACCTTTACGCCGCATACAAGACCTTTTTCCTCGGATACTTTGTAATTATTAAGTCCGTTTCCGCCGCGGTTCTGCAATCTGTATGCGCTGACGCTGCTCCTTCTTCCGAATCCCTTGTCGGTCACCGTAAGGACCTCTGCGCCCTCGCGGACGATCGCCATTGACACTACGCTATCGCCATTCCGTAAAGAAATTGCCTTTACACCATGTGCCGAACGTGACATTGCCCTTACTTTGCTTTCATCAAAACGTATAGCCATGCCCTGCTTTGTAGCGATTATAAGCTGCGCGGAACCGTCTGTAAGCGCCACGGAAGCTATCTCGTCGCCCTCATCAAGACCTATTGCTATAAGTCCGTTCTTGCGGACGTTTTTATATGCGTCAAGAGAAGTCCTTTTGATCTTTCCGTTTCTGGTGACCATTATAACGTATTTTCCCTCGCTGAAATCCGATGTTCCCAGCATTGCGGCAATATTTTCACCATCGCCCAGAGGAAGGATATTTACGATATTCAGACCTCTTGACTGTTTTGAGCCCTCAGGTATCTCAAAGCAGCGGAGCTTGTACATTATTCCCTTATTTGTAATGAACAGCAGGTGATCGTGACTGGAGCTTATAAGCATTTCCTGAACAAAATCTTCTTCACGCTGCTTCATTCCGGAAACGCCTTTTCCTCCGCGGTTCTGCGCCTTATAAACGCTTACCGGCTGACGTTTGATATATCCTATGCTCGTATAAGTAACAACGCAGTTTTCCTCCGGAATAAGATCTTCAACGTCAACTTCTCCGGAAATTGTTTCAATGGAAGTTCTTCTCTCGTCGCCGTATTTATTTTTTGTCACTTCCAGTTCATCGGAAATTATTCCGAGAATTTTTTCATGACTTCCGAGAATTTCAAGAAATTCAGCTATTTTTGCATGGAGAGCGTTAAGTTCATCTTCCAGCTTCTGACGTTCCAGACCGGAAAGCTGTACAAGCCTCATCTGAGCGATAGCGTCCGCCTGAACTTCCGTAATACCGAAACGCTCGATAAGTCTTGATTTTATTTCAGCCGCATCACGGGAAGAACGGCATATCTTTACCACTTCATCAATATTGTCAACGGCTATCATCAAGCCTTCCAGAATGTGAGCGCGCTCCCTTGCCTTTTTAAGATCGAACTCGGTGCGCCTGCGGATAACTTCCGCCTGAAATTCAATATATTCATGAAGTATCTGTTTTAATGTAAGAACTTTAGGTTCGCCGCGCACAAGCGCAAGCATGATAACTCCCACCGTATCCTGAAGCTGTGTGAATGTGAACAGTTTATTCAATACTATCTGCGGAACGGCGTCCTTTTTAAGCTCTATAACTATTCTTACAGCGTGCTCCTTGTCCGATTCATCACGGATATAGTGAATACCGTCCACCCGTTTTTCTTTTGCCAAAGCTGCAATATTTTCCACAAGACGGGCTTTATTCACCATATATGGTATTTCGGTAACAATTATGCACTGTCTGCCTTTTATCTCTTCAATTTCCGTCCTTGCGCGGAGAGTTATCTTTCCTCGTCCTGTGGAATAAGCCGCGCGGATTCCCGCACGTCCCATAATAATACCGCCGGTAGGGAAGTCAGGACCTTTGATATACTCCATAAGACCCTGAACGCTTATATCCGGATCTTTTATCATTGCCTGAATAGCGTTTATTACCTCTCTCAGGTTATGCGGAGGGATATTTGTAGCCATACCTACCGCAATTCCTATAGAACCGTTTACAAGCAGGTTGGGAAAACGCGAGGGGAGAACTTCCGGCTCCTGGAGATGATCGTCATAGTTTGACTGATACGGGATAGTATCTTTTGTTATATCCGCAAGCATTTCTCCTGCAATCTTTGACATTCTTGCTTCCGTATAACGGTAAGCAGCCGGGGGATCGCCGTCCGTCGAACCGAAGTTTCCGTGACCGTCAACAAGAGGATATCTCAAAGAAAAATCCTGTGCCAGACGTACCAGCGCGTCATATACCGAAGCGTCTCCGTGAGGATGATATTTACCAAGAACTTCTCCGACGGTATAAGCGCATTTTCTGTACGGCTTATCGGCAGTATTTCCGGCGTCGTTCATGGTATATATTATACGTCTGTGGACGGGCTTCAATCCGTCACGGACGTCGGGCAGCGCTCTTGAAACGATTACCGACATGGAATATTCCAGAAACGATTTTTTCATTTCATTTTCGATATCCACATTTATGACCTTTGAATTCTCGTCGTTATACAAATTTAACAACTCCTGACTATGTTCCATGTGGAACAATTTTTTTAAACAGCTTTATACCGCACACCCATTATGTTTGAGAGCTTTTCCTTTATTTTTTCCGTATCTTCTTCCGCAAAGCCTCTTTTTGGGATAATAAATACATACGATCTATTTACAACAAGTACGAACATATCGGATTTATCCAATAAATTTACTATAGAAGAATCAAGATGTATCACCGTAGCAGGAGGTCTTTCATCTTTTTCCTGATCTTCATTTTCCTCCTGAGGATCATTTACGGAAGTATCATTGCTTTTTTCGGTATCTTTATTTTCTTCGCCGGAAGAAATATCCGAAATTATTATCTTGTCGGTAAAAAATTCAGCTTTATATTGAGTACCTTCAAGCATTTCAAGTCCCTTTTTCAGATTTTTTCTGTTCATTATAGGCTGATTTATGAACCATATCCCTATAACTATGCAGAGCATAAGACAGAATACCGGCATTATCTCATTTTCCTTGCTTGTCATTATCATCATAATTGAAGAAGCCATAGCAAACAGAACAATAATAATTTTCAAAGCAAGAGACTTGAATACATATTTTTTCTGATATATTTTATATCCTTCAAGAATTTCTTCCGAAAGGCTCTCATATTTTCCCTCGGCAATAAATTCGCCCTCATAGGGAGCAGAATTGTTATCTTCATCGCCTAACATTTCGTTAAGTATTCCCATATGATATATCCTTTCAGAAAATTTTAAATATCAAGAGAACCTACATATTTAGCGTTTTTCTCGATAAATTCACGTCTGGGCATTACCTTGTCTCCCATAAGGATAGTGAATATCTCGTCGGCTTTTACGGCGTCGTCCATAGTGACTTTCAGCATGGTTCTTGTTTCCGGATCCATGGTAGTTTCCCAGAGCTGTTCCGGGTCCATTTCACCAAGACCTTTATAACGCTGTACGTCTATTTTTGCGGATTCATTGCCGCCCTTTAATTCTTCGATATATTTATCTCTTTCCTCATCGGAAAAAGCATATCTTATCTGTTTTCCCTTTGAGACTTTGAAAAGGGGAGGCTGAGCAATATAAACATTTCCGTTTGCAATAAGCGGACGCATAAATCTGAAAAAGAACGTCAGCAGAAGAGTTCTGATATGGCAGCCGTCAACATCGGCATCAGCCATTATAATTACTTTTCCGTAACGGAGCTTTGTGATATCAAAATCTTCGCCTATAGAAGTTCCCAGTGCTGTAACAACAGGCATGAGCTTTTCATTGCCGTAAACTTTGTCTATACGGGCTTTTTCAACGTTGAGCATTTTTCCCCAGAGCGGAAGTATCGCCTGATAACGGCGGTCACGTCCCTGCTTTGCGGAACCTCCCGCGGAATCTCCCTCGACAATATAAATTTCTGTAAATTCAACGTCCTTTTCGGAGCAGTCTGCGAGCTTTCCAGGAAGTGAAGCGGATTCCATTGCCGATTTGCGGCGAGCCGTTTCACGGGCTTTTTTAGCGGCTTCTCTTGCACGCTGTGCAGCCTGTGATTTATCAAATATCGAACGTGCAACGGCAGGATTTTCTTCCAGATAGCACATCAGCTTCTCGTTGACCATATTTTCAACGAACGGACGGACTTCCGGATTTCCCAGACGTCCCTTTGTCTGTCCCTCAAATTCGCAGTCGGTAAGTTTTACCGAAACTATTGCCGTAAGACCTTCGCGTACGTCCTCGCCGAGAAGTTTATCTCCGTCTTTAAGCAGACCGAATTTTTTTCCGTATTCGTTTATTACCTTTGTAAGAGCATTTTTAAAGCCTGTCTCGTGGCTTCCTCCGTCAATTGTGTGGATATTATTTGCAAAAGAAAGTATTATCTCATTATAGCTGTCGTTATACATCATTGCAACTTCTGCGGTGGAATCCCCCTGAGTTCCGCTGATGTATATAACTTCCTCCGAAAGAGGCTCCAGACCTCTTGTATTGTGTATATGTTCAACAAATTGTTTTATTCCGCCCTCGTAATGGAGAGTTTCGGTTTTTATATCATCAGGATCTCTCAGATCGGAAAAAACTATTTTTATTCCCGCGTTAAGAAAAGCCTGTTCTCTCAGACGCTTAAGAAGAATTTCATAGTCATATTCGGTAGTTTCTTCAAAAATTTCCGGATCTGCCTTGAATTTTACCGTAGTGCCGGTTTCAGAAGTAGTTCCGACTTCTTTAAGAGGTTCATCGTACTGACCGCCGTTATGAAATCTCTGAAAATATTCCTTTGAACCGTCTTTTACCGTAAGTTCCAGCCATTCGGAAAGAGCATTAACGACCGAAGCGCCGACGCCGTGGAGACCGCCTGCAACTTTATATCCTCCTCCTCCGAACTTTCCGCCCGCATGGAGAATGGTATAAACAACAGTCGCCGCAGAAATTCCCTCTTTCGGATGTATACCCACGGGAATACCGCGTCCGTTATCTGAAACTCTTATTATATTTTCCGGAAGTATATCAACATCTATCTGTGTGCAGTATCCGGCAAGAGCTTCGTCTATAGCGTTATCTACTATTTCATATACAAGGTGATGCAGACCTTTAGGACCTGTAGAGCCTATATACATTCCCGGACGTTTTCTTACAGCTTCAAGACCTTCAAGGACCTGTATCTGGTTTTCGTCATATACCTGATTTTCGTTGTTGTTCAGATTTTCAGACATTTGATATCCTCCCTATGGATCAGTACCGGAAAAGAATATTTTATATTTCTTTTCCGAATCTTATATCCGTATTTTAAAAATTTAATTTAAGAATTTTTTAGTGACCTTTTTTTAAGTGTTGACGCAGATATCTGCGAAATATAAACTTTTTCTCTGCTGCTTTTATTTTCACTGCATACTATAAATGATTTCGGCATTTCATAGCTTACGTTTACTATCCTTCCTTTTTTTTCGGAGGAAGCAAGAAAATCCTTTGTGTGCTTGCTTACAGAAGTATTTTCAATATCGAATATGCCTATAATGTCCTTTTCCTTTACGACTGTTTCTTCTCCGAGATGAAGATACATTTTCAGACTATCCTTCCGTTTTTCATTTCAAATACTTTTCCGTTTGTCATATCCGTTACGGATCTGCTGTCGCAGCAGGTTATTATCACCTGCATATCTTCTATATTATTAAGGATAAATTTTTTTCTTTTTGAATCAAGTTCAGAAAGAACATCATCAAGCAGCATTACCGGAGTTTCTCCAAGCTCTTTTTTTATTATTTCCGCGTGCGCAAGTTTCATTGAAAGAGCCGCCGAACGGGCTTGTCCCTGCGAACCAAATTCTCTTATCGGAAGTCCGTTTATGAATGTTCCTATATCGTCACGATGTATACCATAATTTGTAAATCCTGATCTTATATCAACTTCTGTAGCTTCTTCAAGTTTTTTTATATACATCTTTGAAAGTTTATTTTTAAAATCTCTTTCTCCTTCAAGATCGTCATAAATAGTTGACTGATAGTTTAATTTTAAATTTTCATTACCATCTGTAATAGAATTATATAACCTGTTTGTATAATTATTTAAAATAATACAGAATGTATATCTTAAAACAGATATATAAGCACCTGCTTCGGCAATTTGTTCATTCCATACGTCAAGATAAGCAGGATTGCTTCCTTTTACTTTGCTCATGCTTTTTAAAAGAGCATTCCTGTGCATAAGGATACTGTTATATTTATTCAAAGCGTTTATATATGAAGGCTTTATCTGAGCTATAGAAAGATCGAGAAAACTTCTTCTGTTATCCGGAGAACCTTTTGTAAGTTCGAGATCCTCCGGTGTAAATACCACACAGCGGAAATTCCCGAAAAGTTTTGAAAGCAGCGGCAGCTTTACACCGTTGAGCGTAACAAGTTTATCTTTTATAAAACTTTTTTTAACCGAAAAATTTATTTCCTGATCTCTTTCCGAATTGCTGAAAACTATCCCGACGCTGGCAGAATCTTTTTCAAATCCTATAAAATCCTTATCTCTTGTTCCCCTGAACGAACGGCAGCCGGAACAAAGCCAGACAGCCTCTATAAGATTTGTCTTTCCCTGAGCATTTTCACCGCAGACTATGTTCATCTTAGGATCAAGGTCAATATTGATATTTTCGAGATTTTTATAGCCGTCGGCAGATACGCTCCTGATTATCACAAAACTTCCCTCTATTATTCTATAACAATATTATTACCATTTATTGTCACAATATCTCCCGGACGAAGTTTTTTTCCTCTCATAAGACAAACTTCTCCGTTTACAGATACTTTTCCTTCTGAAATAATTGCCTTTGCTTCCGAACCTATAGAAACCGCTCCGGAAAATTTAAGAAGCTGATCGAGTTTTATATATTCCGTAGATATCCTGACTTTATCGTCCATATTATCATTCCTTATTCACTTTTTAGTCTCATCGGAAGAACAAGGAAAGTATAAGCATTTCCTTCCATAGGTATTATCTTCATAGGAGAAAGACCGCCGTTAAGTTCCATTCTTACCTTATCTGATTCGGAAGCCTTTAATGCGTCAAGAAGATATCTGCAATTAAATCCTATTTCTACCGACGGACCGGACATATCCGCTCTGAACTCATCGTTCAGCTTTCCGAGTATAGTAGAGCATGATATTTTTACTGTTCCGTCCTTGAATATACATTTTACAGGTGCTTTTGCCTTTTCATTTATAAGAAGCATACATCTTTCAAGGCTGGAAATAAGATCCCGTGTATTAACTATTATTTCTGTCGAATGATTTACAGGGAGCGAACCCTTATAATTATGGAACTCACCTTCTAAAAGTCTTGAAAGCACCGTATATTTTCCTATTTCAAATGTAATATGCTTCTTTGAAACGTGCATAGTCACCTGTTCGCTGTTATCGTCTTTAAGGAGCTTTGAAACCTCCGAAAGGGCTTTTGCCTTTACAACAAAATTATAGTGATTATCGGATTCTATCCTTTCCGAACGTATTGCAAGGCGGTATCCGTCAATAGCGACTAAATTGAAATCATGGTCAAGTATATCGAAAAGTTCTCCCATAAGAACAGGCTTGTTATCAACTACCGCTACTGCAAATATCGTTTGGTTTATCATATTCTTAAGCATTCCCTGAGGAACGGAAAAATCGTCTCCTGTGTCAAAATTCGGTATTGAGGGATATTCGTCCGCAGACATTGCAAGTATCTTATATTCCGCATTTTCACCGCGTATCACCGTAGAAAGATTTTCATCAACTTCTATTTCAATATCTTCCGAGGGCATTTTTCTTACTATTTCGCTGAAAAGTCTGCTGTTAAGGATACACTCTCCCACATCGTCAGACTGTACTTCTATTTTAGTCTGTATGCCGAGCTCAAGATCGTAACCTGTAAGTTCGAGACTTCCTTTTTCAAGATGTATTTTTACACCTTCAAGAGCCGATATGGGTGATTTCTGAGGAACTGCTCTTGTAACATTTGCAAGAGCTTCATTGATCTCTGTTTGCTTGCATATGAATTTCATAAGATCTATCCCTTCATGTTGAATTTTGGTTTTGATTTTTTCTGTCCGAAAAAAATTTTTATGTTTTATATAACAATGATAAGTATATAAAAAGCAGCAGCAGTAGGGCAGGTATAAAATGTTTAAAATACAGCCTGTCCTTTTCCTGCAAAGGATATTTATTCCACGCTTTATTCCGTAAAAACTTGTTGAAAAGATAAAAAGATATTTTATTGATCGTAAAAATGTTGAAGCTGTTTATAGGTGTGGAATGGATATTGAAAATTTTGTTGAAAAATAATTTTTATTTCACATTATGTTGAAAAATATTTTATACAAAAAGTAATGTAACAAAGTTACATGGTATAAAATATAGGACCGCAGTTTTAAACATTACTTTCAACATAGTGTTGAAAAGTCCGTTTTAAACGGAAAGTAATTTTTTCTTTACATCAATATCTGTAAAAAAAGGAATTATTTTCATGTCAGCTTTTTATGTTGCTGATTATATCATCTATCATTTCCTTTGTATGGCTGTCATGGCTTATGATATTTGCAACGTCGGTGCAGTAGTACATTATGGTACTGTGATCTCTTGCGCCGAGCTCCATTCCTATTGATTTAAATGACATATCCGTTATTTCTTTTATAACGTAGGAGCAGATCTTTCTTGCGTTTGATATCTGGGAGCTTCTTTTTTTGGAGCATATATCTTCTGCTGTAACTCCGTAAACTCCGGCTACTTCATTTATAATCCTTTCAACGGTTATGGGAGAAGTCTGCTCGTCAGAGATTATTTCCCGTATGGCTTTCTGAGCCTGAGCCATAGTGGGAGGAGTTCCCATAAGGTGCTGACCTGCTTTCAGCTTTTTTACGCAGCCTTCAAGCTGTCTGATATCTCTTTTCAGCTTATTTGCAATAAGTTCAGATATCTCATCGGTGAGAGTAAGGTTAAGTAGTTCAGCTTTACGCCTTACAATGGCTATCCTTGTTTCAAAATCCGGTATTGATATATCCGCTATAAGACCCCATTCAAATCTTGTTCTTATTCTGTCCTCAAGGGTTTTTATATCTCTCGGAGGACGGTCGGAGGTAAGAACTATCTGTTTTCCCTCCTGATGAAGCTGATTGAATGTATGGAAAAATTCTTCCTGTGTGGATTCCTTTCCTGCTATGAAGTGAACGTCGTCAACAAGCAGGATATCTGCATTGCGGTACTTCTGGTGGAATTGGCTAGTATCCTTTTTCTGCTGTATGGCTGTAATAAGCTCGTTTGCGAACGATTCGCCGGTGACATAGATTATATTCGTATCCGGACGGTTCTTTTTTATCTCGTTGCTGATTGCGGTCATAAGGTGTGTTTTTCCGAGACCGGAAGGACCGTGTATGAAAAGAGGGTTATATGTACTTCCCGGATCTCTTGCAACGGCGGTGCAGGCAGCGTAGGCAAATTCGTTCGATCTTCCTACTATAAATGTATCGAAAGTGTAATCGTATTCGGCATTGGAGAATGATTCTTCAAGTTCGGCTTTTCTCTGGTTCGGGTCGTTGTCCTCTTCATCGGAAACGGTTTCTTCGGCGTCTATCCTGACATCTACTTCAAATCCGAGAACTTCTGCAAGAGCTTCTTTTATCATATGGACGTAATTCTGCATTATAACTCCTGCCTGAAAATCGGACTGAACGGTAAAATAAGCGGTAGTTCCCTCAAGTTTTACGGGTTTAAGGGAATTTATCCATATATTGTGAGCAACATTTGTAAGCTGACCGCTTTCTATTTTTCTCATAAAATAGTCTTCTGTTTTTTCAAAGACTTCCATAAAGGATCTCATTTACTATCCCCCCGTAGATTGATTTTTAGCGGTGTTTGCTTTCAGGAAAAATAAGGATATTATTTCATAAAAAAAGAAGAAAAATATCATATCTGATATACTATATTATTATAGCATAGATTTCACAGATTTGCAAGTATTTTTTATCATAAAAGGCTGTTATTTGCGGGGAAGCCCCCGCTGGCTTTGTCACCCCCGAATTAAGTTTAAACAAATCGTTTAAATAGGGTAGCCCCCCTCAATGGTGAACTGAACCAATTTGTACGAACAGCACAAAAGCCCCCTATGGAAAAATAAATTAAGAAACGAACTGGCTTCGCAATTCAAGCG
>CANQXX010000050.1 GCA_947627905.1 uncultured Clostridia bacterium | reverse complement strand
CCAGCGGAACTTTTTTATTATATCACTTCCCCACGCCTTTGTCAAGTCCTTTTCTTAAATTTCTTTTGGAAATTTTTCAGTCTCTTTTTTACTCCTTCGTGGGTCAGCTTTATTAGTATACTACATCTCAGATGTTTTGTCAACACCTTTTTTAAAAATCGGCAGATTTGCCATTTAATGCTGTCGGATAAAGTCAAGTGTTAAGCATATTGCACATATTGCATATGATCTGCTTATCCGAATAACCAAGTTATGGCATTTTTCCATTTGATGTTCCGTTCAGAATAAGATTAAGATAATCGAGCTGCTCATCATAAACATTTTTGACCTGACCGTCAACATCACTTATAACAACATAAAAATTCATTACCCGGTTATTTCCGGAATCTTCATCGGTATAATGATATCTATATGTGTATGTTTCGGTGTTTTCGGCGCTGTCCTTGACTATTGCATACGGTTTAAGACCGAGCCGCCTTTCGGCTTCTTTGGCTTTCATACCAAATTCCACAGAAGAAATATCTATTCTTTCGGCAGACTTTTCACCCATCCAGTTATGCTTTAAGATATAAAAATTGTAAAGCGTGGCTTTATCTATATTTCCGAAGCCGTCCTCGGACAGCAGCACCGCCCATTCCGGCACCATTACCCCGCCTACGGCCGTACTTTTTTCCGACTCACACAAATAGTCATAATCCGCAATATAATTCAATGCACCGTAAAGGGAATTTTTCCCGGTTATAAATTGCTCGCCGGTATCCGCGCTTATCTTTTCAACATCTCTGCCCAGCGGCATTTTATCAAATATCTTTCTGCCTTCGGCAGCTTTGGCAGACATCACAGCATATACTATTATAAAGGTTATTATCACAGCGATCACGATCGCGGCAAATACCCTCGCTGCAATAGCAGCCTTTTTTCTGCCTGAGGATTCTTTTTTCTTTTTTCCGGAATTTTTCTTTTTGTTTTTATCAGGCTCCTCCCTGACTGTATCGCTTTTTCTTTCCTCTGCCGCGCCGGGGATTATTTCCGCACCGCAGCTTCCGCAGAAAACATCATTTTCGGCAACTTCCGAACCGCATTCCTTACATCTCATAGTATGATCTTTCCCTTCCGACATTTATTAAAAACAAATATTATACGCATTGTTCCGCAGATCTCAGACAGAACAGACCGTTTTGCCCGGATCATATCTTTAAAATAAGAAATCATCTTATACATATAATATAACACTTAACCGGAATTTTGTCAACAATTAGTGCAAACTGCTGTATTATATCTTCAAAATGAAATTCTCAACTAAAATTATCCCACTTTTAAAGCAAATTTAACCTTAATTCACAAAATATTTACGCGATTTTGCAAGTTTTATCGAAAAATCTTGCAAAAATCCCTTGACAAGTCTTTTTTTATATGTTATCATATAAATTGGGTTTAAGCCTCGGGAGCATTGCCGGCGGCTCATCATGCGCTCAGGCTTAAAAATCGTTATCCGAAATATTTTTCAGGAGAGTGAGTATATGCTTTTAAAAGAAGGAGAGATAAGAATACCTTCCGGCTGCGCCATATCGGGTTTTATAAGCCGGGACGGCAAAAGACTGAACGGCAGTGACGTCGTCAAGTCCATTTCCTATATGCACGACCGTTCCAACGGTCTTGGCGGCGGTTTTGCAGGATATGGGATATACCCGGAATACAAGGATCTCTATGCGTTCCACGTTTTTTACAATTCCAATACCGCAAGAGAGCAGACAGAGCGTTTCCTTGACCGTCATTTTGATGTGGTGAACCTCAGCCGTATCCCAACAAAGAAAGTTCCCGCAATAACGAATGAACCTCTTATCTGGAGGTATTTTGTAAATCCTCTGCCTACAAAAATAGCTTCGTCGCAGCTTGACGAAAAAGAATTTGTTGCAAAATGCGTTATCCGCATAAACAACGATATTGACGGCGCATATGTATTTTCCAGCGGAAAGAACATGGGCGTTTTCAAAGCCGTAGGCTTCCCGGAGGACGTAGGAGAATTTTACCGTCTTGACGAATACAACGGCTACGCATGGACCGCCCACGGACGTTACCCTACAAACACCCCCGGCTGGTGGGGCGGCGCGCACCCGTTCTCACTGCTTGACTATACTATAGTACATAACGGTGAGATATCCTCCTATGACGCCAACCGCCGCTTTATCGAAATGTTCGGTTACAGATGCACGCTCCTTACCGACACGGAAGTTATCACCTACATTTTCGACTATCTTAACAGGAAGCAGCGGCTCAGCCTTGAAGATATTGCCAGCATAATAGCTGCGCCGTTCTGGAGCGAGATAGACGAAATGGAAAAGACCGATCCGGAAAAAGCCGCAAAGCTGAAATATTTCCGCAACGCTTTTTCCAGTCTGCTCATCACCGGACCTTTTTCAATAATCCTCGGCTATACCGGCGGGCTTATGGCTCTTAACGACAGATTGAAGCTCCGCTCTATGGTAGTTGCCGAAAAGAATGATATGGTTTATATCGCCAGTGAGGAATGTGCTATCCGCGCTATCTGCCCGGACGCCGAAAACGTATGGAGCCCGCGCGGCGGCGAACCTGTCATCATAAATCTTAGCGAGGAGGGTAAGAGAAAATGCCTGTAAACTTTTTTCCTGCTCAGTTCGAGGTACTGAGAAATACGGATAAATGTATAAAGTGCCGTGTCTGCGAGCGTCAGTGCTCAAACGAGGTGCATCACTACGACGCCGACTACGATAAAATGCTTGCGAATGAAAGCAAATGCGTTGACTGCCAGAGATGCGTATGTATCTGCCCCACAGGCGCGCTGAAAATTCGCCCCAACGAAAACGCTTTCCGCGAAAGCGCAAACTACACCCAGCAGATAATGATAGAAAATTACCGTCAGGCAGGAAGCGGCGGCGTGCTTCTTTCTTCAATGGGAACACCGAAAGACTACCCCGTTTACTGGGATAAAATGCTTATAAACGCCTCTCAGGTAACTAACCCGTCTATCGACCCTCTCCGTGAACCTATGGAAACCAAGGTTTTCCTTGGCAAAAAGCCAAGCCGGGTATCAAAAAATCCGGACGGCTCGGTAAATACCGATCTGCCGCCGTATCTTGAACTGAATGTTCCTATAATGTTCTCGGCAATGTCTTACGGCTCTATCTCCAAGAACGCTCATGAGAGCCTTGCAAGAGCCGCGGAAGAGTTGGGTACATATTATAACACCGGTGAAGGCGGTCTGCATAAGGATTTCTACAAATACGGCAAGAACACTATAGTTCAGGTAGCTTCGGGACGTTTCGGCGTATTCAGAGGATATCTTGACGCCGGCGCAGCTATCGAGATAAAAATGGGACAGGGCGCAAAGCCGGGCATCGGCGGACATCTTCCCGGCGCAAAGATCGGCGAGGACGTTTCCAGGACGCGTATGATACCTATGGGAACGGACGCTATCTCACCTGCTCCTCACCATGACATATATTCTATCGAGGATCTTCGTCAGCTTATCTTCTCACTTAAAGAAGCCACCGAATATACAAAGCCTGTAATAGTAAAGATCGCGGCAGTTCATAATGTTGCGGCTATCGCCTCCGGTATTGCACGCTCCGGAGCTGACATAATAGCAATAGACGGTTTCAGAGGTGGAACAGGCGCTGCTCCCACAAGAATACGCGATAATGTGGGAATACCTATAGAGCTTGCCCTTGCTTCCGTTGACCAGCGTCTCCGCGATGAGGGAATAAGGAATGAAGTTTCAATAGTTGTGGGAGGTTCAGTAAGATCTTCCTCCGATGCGGTAAAGGCAATTGCCCTCGGAGCGGACGCTATCTACATAGGAACTCCTGCGCTTCTTGCTCTTGGCTGTCACCTTTGCAGAAGCTGTCACGAGGGAAAGTGCAACTGGGGTATCGCTACCCAGCGCCCCGACCTTGTAAAACGTCTTAATCCGGAAGTAGGCTATAAGAGACTTGTAAACCTTGTCCGCGCATGGGATCACGAAATAAAGGAGATCATGGGCGGCATGGGTATCAACTCTATCGAAGCGCTCCGCGGCAACAGGCTCATGCTCCGCGGCGTGGGACTTAACCAGAAAGAGCTTGACATTCTTGGAATACAGCACGCAGGTGAATAGCGGAGAGCCTCCGCTGGCATTGTCACCCCCAAAGTCAGTATTCTATGATAATTTTTACAGATCAAGCCCCCTCAAGGGGGCGGCAAGGCAAAGCCTTGACCCTTATAGAGGTCATAAATATCTTTGACCTCTAACATCTAACTTCTGATAGAAAGGATGTTTTACGGATGAAAAGAGTATATGTCAACGAAGACTGGTGCTTAGGCTGCCATCTTTGCGAATATTACTGTGCTTTTGCCAACAGCGGCGAGACCGACATGGCAAAGGCATTCAAGCTGGACAGAGCACCTGTTCCGCGTATAACGGTGGAAGAGGGCGACGGCATTAATTTTGCCGTCCAGTGCCGCCACTGTGCGGAGCACCCCTGCGTAAAGGGCTGCATAACCGGCGCGCTTTCGGTAGAAAACGGTGTTATCTCGGTAAATACCGACCGCTGCGTGGGCTGCTATACCTGCGTTCTCTCCTGTCCTTACGGCTGTATCGTTATCGACGAAAAGAACGGCGGCAAAACCATTGCAAAATGCGATCTCTGCATTAAGAACAATTCAGGCGAGCCTGCCTGCGTGGCAAATTGCCCCAACAGGGCAATAGTATTTGAAGATAGGGGTGAGGACTGATGAAGTATGTTATAATCGGCAATTCAGCCGCTGCTGTCGGAACTATCCAAGGCATACGCTCCGTTGATACCAAAGGGCAGATAGTCGTTATCTCCGACGAACCCTATCATACATATTCCCGTCCGCTTATTTCCTACTGGCTGAAAGGCGCAGTAACAGATGATAATATGCGCTACCGCGACAAGGATTTTTACGAAAAGAACGATGTGGACACGCTTCTCGGCACGAAAGTCACAAAGATAGATCCCGCCCAAAAAACCGTCACCATTGAAAACGGCAACGAGATAAGCTACGACAAGCTCATGATCGCTACAGGTTCAAAGCCTTTCGTTCCGCCTATGGAGGGCATGGACAAGGTAAAGAACAAATTCACATTCATGACATTCGACAGTGTAAAGGCAATAAAAGAAAAGGTTTCCGAGGGCATGAAAGTCCTTATCGTAGGCGCAGGACTTATCGGTCTTAAAGCCGCCGAAGCGCTGGAACATTACGGCGCGGACATGACCGTGATCGACCTTGCGGACAGGATACTTCCGTCAATTCTTGATAATGAAGCCTCCGCTATAATGCAGAAGCATATCGAAAGCAAGGGAGTTAAATTCATTCTCGGAACAAGCGTTAAAGAGTTCAGCGAAAATTCTGCTATTCTTGCAAACGGCGATAAAGTGGATTTTGATATGGTCATTCTTGCCGTTGGCGTTCGTCCGAATACGGAACTTGTTGCCGAAGCAGGCGGAAAAGTAAACCGCGGCATAGTTACCGACAACCGCCAGATGGTAGAGGGCCTTAAAGATGTTTTTGCTGCCGGCGACTGCACCGAATCCCTTGACATCACTACCGGACAGCAGAAGATCCTTGCGCTTCTGCCCAACGCATTCATGCAGGGCGAAGCCGCAGGAAAAAATATGGCGGGAACGGACTTCCGCTATCTCAATGCAATACCCATGAACGCTATCGGATTTTTCGGACTGCATATCATCACGGCAGGAAGCTATGACGGAGAAGCATTTGTTGAGACCGACGGCGAAAGGAATTACAAAAAGCTCGTTACCAAGGACGGCGAGCTCAAAGGCTTTATTCTTATGGGAGATGTAAAGCGCGCAGGAATTTATACATCGCTGATAAAACAGCATATCGCCGTTGATGAATGTGATTTTGAGCTTCTGAAAAAAGCTCCCCAGATGATGGCATTCACAAGGGAACGCCGCAACGATAAGCTCGCAGGAGGTGTTGGAAATGCCGACTAAAATAAACGCGGCAGGTCTGCATTATAAAGACCTTAATCATCTTGTCAGCACTACAAACGACAAGGATATAATAATCGAAAATGCGCTTGGTCACCGTTATATCGGCAGCAGCGCGCAGGATAAGAATATCGAGATACACGGTATCCCCGGCAACGCCCTCGGAGCTTACCTCAACAAATGCCGCATAACCGTTTTTGCCAACGCTCAGGACGCTACGGGCGACACCATGAACTCCGGCGAAATAATCATTCACGGAAACTGCGGAGACGCTGCCGGCTACGGAATGAGAGACGGAAAGATCCTTATAAAAGGCAATGCAGGCTACCGCGCAGGAATACATATGAAAGAATATCAGAAGCACATACCTTTCCTTGTTATCGGCGGAAAAGTAGGAGATTTTCTCGGCGAATATCAGGCGGGCGGCAGAATAATCGTCCTTGGCATTGACCACGAGGACAGCTGCCCCGTGGGAAGCTTCTGCGGAACGGGAATGCACGGCGGAGCAATTTATATCCGCACGGAGCACGCTCCTAAGGGACTTCCCGTGCAGGTAAAATGCGCCGACGCATCTCCGGAGGACATGGAGAATATCCGTCCCGACATTGAAGAATTTGCACAGAATTTCGGCTACAATGCTGCGGAGCTTATGAAAGATCATTTCTTCAAGCTCACTCCAAACACCGCAAGCCCATATAAACAGCTTTATGTCAATAACTGATAAATTCCCGCCTTGCAATCCGGCGGAATTTATGGTATACTTATTGCAAATACCACAGACAGGAGGAAATTACCATGCAGGAACGAAAAAGCATTATAATTTTCTCATCAGAGGGCGAAACTCTCGATAACATCACCCTTACAGCAGGAGAATACGGCTTTGCGGAGATCTCCGTTTCGGACGGCAGCAATGCCCGCAGCCTGCTTGCGGAAAAACACTTTGACGCAGTTTTTATAAACACCCCTCTTGAAAAGGAGTTCGGGCTTGATCTTGCAGCATTTGCAGCAAAGCAGGGCAGCGGAGTGATAATTTCCTCCGCTTCAAAGAACTGCGGCGAAATTGCCGGAAGGATAGGCGGAATGAACGCGTTTATCCTGCCGCGTCCGCTGAATAAAAATACGCTTATGCAAACATTCAGGTTCGTACTTCTTGCAAAGGATATGCAGAACGAGCTTGAAGAAAAAAATGCTGCTCTTGAATTAAAGTTAAAAGATGTAAAACTTGTTGACAGAGCAAAATGTGTTCTTGTGGAATATCTCCGCATCTCCGAAGCGGACGCTCACCGCCAGATACAGAAGCGCGCAATGGATATGCGCGTTCCGCAGGTAGTCATAGCAAAGGATATACTTAAAACCTATGAAATGTGACCGAAAGGAAATTACTTATGAAATTCACAAAAATGCACGGCATAGGCAACGATTACGTTTATGTGAACTGCTTTGAAGAAACGGTGAACGACCCGGAATATGTTTCCCGTATCGTAAGCGACAGGCATTTCGGCATCGGCTCGGACGGACTTGTGCTTATAATGCCGTCGGAAAAAGCGGACTTCCGCATGAGAATGTTCAACGCCGACGGTTCTGAGGGAATGATGTGCGGCAACGCCTCACGCTGTATCGGAAAATACGTTTACGATAACAGAATGACCGATAAAACTGAGATCACTCTTGAAACAAAAAGCGGCATAAAATATCTCCGGCTTTTTGCCGATAACGGCATTGTAAAAACCGTAGAAGTCGATATGGGCGAAGCGATCCTCAAGCCGCCGCTTATCCCCATGAAAGCCGATGGTGAAACATTTATCAACAAGCCTATCGAGGTAAACGGCAGCACATACAATATTACCGCCGTTTCAATGGGCAATCCCCACTGTGTTATTTTCACAAACGGGATAGATGACCTTGAGCTTGAAAAGATAGGTCCGTATTTTGAAAACCATGCCCTTTTCCCGGAAAGAGTAAATACGGAATTTTGTGAAGTTATCAACGATCATACCCTTAAAATGCGCGTCTGGGAACGAGGCAGCGGAGAAACATGGGCTTGCGGCACCGGAGCTTGTGCCACAGCAGCAGCTTCCGTACTTTGCGGATACTGTAAACGCAATGAGGAAATTACCCTTATTCTTCGCGGAGGAAAACTTTCCATTACATATAAGCAGGACGGACGCGTTCTCATGAGAGGTCCTGCCGCAAAGGTATTCGACGGCGATATAGATATCGAAAATACGGCTGAAAATATGCCTGATTAAACGAAAGGACAGATACCAATGGCTTTTATAAACGAAAATTTTCTTGACCTGAAAGAAAATTACCTTTTTATTGACATTGCAAAAAAAATAAAGGCTTATCAGGCTGAAAATCCCGATAAAGCTCTTATCCGCATGGGCATAGGAGACGTTACCCTGCCTATTGCTCCGGTAGCGGCGGAAGCAATGAAAAAAGGCGCGGAAGAAATGACCCATAAGGAAACGTTCAGAGGCTATGAGGACAGCGGCCGCGGCTATGAATTTCTCCGCAAAGCCGTTGCCGGATATTACCGGAGCTTCGGCGCGGACGTTGATCCGGATGAAATACTTATAAGCGACGGCGCAAAAAGCGACTGCGGAAATATAGTTGACATCTTCGGTGAAAACAATATCGTCCTTATAACCGATCCTGCCTATCCGGTATATGTGGATTCAAATACCATGAGCGGAAAGGACATAGTTTATGCCTCCTCAAATGAAGAAAACGGCTTTGCAGCAATGCCTGACGATTCCGTTGACTGCGATATCATCTATCTCTGTTCTCCGAACAATCCGACAGGATCGGTCTACACAAAGGAACAGCTTGAAAAGTGGGTCGCCTATGCAAAGAGCAAAAGCGCAATTATAATTTTTGATTCTGCTTACGAGGCTTTTATACGCGACGAAACACTTCCCCACAGCATTTTCTGCATTGAGGGCGCAAGAGAATGTGCCATTGAAATATGTTCTCTTTCCAAAACAGCAGGCTTTACCGGAATGAGGTGCGGCTATACGGTCATTCCAAAAGAGCTGACTGCATATGACACTGACGGAAACCCCGTTAATGTTTTCAAACTCTGGTGCAGACGTCAGGGCAGCAAATTCAACGGCGTTTCATATCCCGTACAATGTGCAGCGGCGGCGGTATTCACACCGGAAGGACTTGCTGAAACGAGAAAGAATATCGACTATTACATGGAAAATGCCCGTATAATGTCCGAGACCTGCGACGAGCTCGGAATAAAATACACAGGCGGAAAAAATTCTCCGTACATATGGTTAAAGTGTCCCAACAATATGGGAAGCTGGGACTTTTTCGACTACCTGCTTAAAGAGATACAGGTTGTGGGAACTCCCGGAGAGGGCTTTGGTCCAAATGGAAAAGGCTGGTTCAGACTTACCGCTTTCGGTTCAAAGGAAAATACGCTCGAAGCCATGTCGCGGCTGAAAAAACTGCTTAAATAAAACAGATATCCCCATACGGTATAACACCGCATGGGGATATTTTTTCATTTCACAGATCAGATTTTATCCGGAAGTATCCGCCTTTTCATCTTTTAAAACAGCGCAGGAAACAAGTCCGACTATTATTCCGAACAATACGCCGGCAATAACGTCCGTAGGAAAATGCACATAAAGATAAAGCCGTGAAAATGCGATCAGCGCCGCAAGCGTAAAAGCATAAGGAGCGAGCTTCTTTATCCTTTTTGCCAGCACCGAAGCTATTGCAAATGAATAGTATGAATGTCCCGACGGAAAGGAATACCCTGACGGCGGAGGTATGATAAGCCTTACATCGGGGTGCTGGATAAACGGGCGGGGTCTTGCAATAAGCTCTTTCAGCAGCAGATTGCCGAACAGAAAACATAATATGATCGCAAAAGCAAGCGTAAAACCTACTTTGCGGTATTTTTTTGATATCATAAGAGCAGCGGCAATGACCACCGCAAGTATGCCGCCGTCTCCCAGATGCGTCAAAGCGGACATGACCGCGTCCAGAAATGAACAGCGCATATGCTCCTGAATGAAGTCCAACACTGCAAAATCAATTTCCGTCATATTATTTCCTCTTTTCCGGAACTATAATAAAAGTCAGCATACAGCTATGTTTTGAAAAATTCAAAGCTCCGCAGAGAAATATCCCTGCGGAGCTTTTTTATCCTCCGATCTTATAGCCTATCCATGAAGCAAGGATACCAATGACCACCGCTCCCAATCCGATAAACATAACCGTTCCCATCAAAAAACCACCTATAGCAAGAAGCGGAGCGACAAGGAAAAGCATCATTGCATTTAAAACATTTCCGCACGCATAAAATCCCTTGACCAGACAGCCCGATACATCAAGATCCAGATGCGAATACAAATACCCGGATTGAAAATTGCATATAAGCGTTACCGCACCGAGCAGCACCGACGAACATACCGCCGCAAACGGGCTGATCTTATCCACATAATCAAGCCTGAGAACTGCATTGATTATCGCAAACAACAGGACCGGTACGACAAAATCCAGAATGAAAAACAGTATCAGCTTTAATTTTTGACCTATTCTTTTTGCCTTAGCGCCTGTTGATCTTCTGAAACATTCCTTTGCCTTGGCGTCGGAATTTTTATAGCCTGATATGCCTTTGAATGTGTTTCCGGCGCTTATATATTCTTCGGACGTTTTCGCGCGGTCCATTATCGCCAGAGCACGGTTATATTCAAATTCATTTTTTAAATTCTGACGGCCGTCATATATCTGCCGGGAATCCTTATAATCATATTCCGTAAGCAGGAGCATTATTCCTATCGCTTGGTCAATATCGCTCTGTGAAGAGGCTATTTCCAGCATATTTTTTCCCTGACGATATGCAGAATCGCAAGCCGCTTCTTTAAGTTCGTCTGTGTCAGCTTCCTTTCCGTATCGCAGAGCATTTTTAAAGCTGGGCTCATCTAAATAGCAAACCTCTATTTCTTTAAGCTCTGAAATATTATGGCAATTCACCTTTGCCATAAGTTTTCCCAGATATGCCTGATAACATTCCGGATCCATGTCGAGGATCTTTTCACAATAACGATCTGCATTGCCCCAATCGCCGTCTCTTAGGAATATCTCCACCCTTTTAAGTAGCTGTTCCTTGTTTTCAGCCGGCTTTGCAGCCGACGGCGCAGCCTTTGCGGACGATGAACGTTTATTATATGCAAACAGATCTTCTACAAATCTTAATAATTCCAGATCATAGCCGATCTTTGACATATCCTTAGCCTGAAATCTTATAAGCTCCTCCGGCAGATCATATGCGTTCATGTCCTTATAGCATGGGATCAACCTTTTGGACGGGTCCTTTTCTGTCATTTTCAGGAATCTGCTCCACTCGTTCTTTACCCATACCGCATTAAAATATTCCGGCTTTGTGCCAACTGCCAGCATGACCTTAGAGGTTGCAAGAGCGGCATAGATATACGGTTCATAATCCTTGCCGAGCTTGCTTTCAAGTGTGACCTCCGCATAAAACACCTTATAGCCTTCTTTGGTAAACCGGCGGTAGAGTTCATCTGCAAGCAGGCTGTCAACTGTACGTTCACCGTTTTCATCAGTTCTTTTATAGCTGATGAAAATATCATAAGGAGCTTCATTTCTTACAATATCAAGTATAGCCGACTGGAGCCTGTCAATCTCGGCAGCTTCGCTTTCATATATTTTGCGCTGCTCGTCATCGGCATATTCCAGTGCAGAACGGTAATCGTCATCGGATCTTATAGATTTTTCCACAGTTCTGTTGCAGGTGGGGAGCTTTTTATTTTTATCCGAAGCTGTTTCATATATGATGCCATATCTGCAAAGAACGATACCCCAGTATGCCTCCGATTCATTTGGATAACTTGCCGCAAGGTTTTCGTATATAGCTTCAGCTTTATCAAATTCGCCTTTTATACGAAGATCGGTCGCACGGTTGAACTGGTTAGCGGCTATATCGTCATTATCTCTTGGCAAAGCCTGTGTTACGCCGCAGTATTCGCATTTAACGGTACTTTTGCCGAGCTGAACATTAAGAGCCGCTCCGCAGCATTTACAAATAAAATCAGCCATAATATCTCCTTAACAGACAAATTTTTTATTTATCAGGAATATTATAGCACAGTATCGCGCAAAAGTCAACAGCACAGCGCAGATAACCATTTAGTATTGAGAGTTGAGAGTTAAGAGTTGAGATAAATGATAATTTAACATTTAGTTACACGGCTATTTTTTAATGGTTCAAGCCTAAAGTTATTCGCAGATCGGGGAGA
>CANQXX010000049.1 GCA_947627905.1 uncultured Clostridia bacterium | reverse complement strand
GCCTTGCCAAACAGCCCAGTGAGCTGTTTGGCAACACAGATCAATAAATTTGTGCTTCCCCGCTAAATTATCATTTATCTCAACTCTTAACTCTCAACACTGAATGATAATTTCGCGCTTCCCCGCATTCATATCTTGGTAAGTTTTGCATAGTTTGCCATTATTTTTTTCGTGCCTACGCTGTCAAAAGCAACTTCAAGCATGGCGTCGTTGCTGATCTTCTTTACCGATACGATCGTGCCCTCGCCGAAAACATTGTGCTTTACTCTTTGTCCTACGGAGTAATCTGCTGATACGGTCTGTTTGGCGCGCTCGATATTTCTTTCAGCAAGCTCGCTTCGCAAAGTGTATCTTGCCGCTGATGAAACGGCAGGTTCAGAGCTGCCGCTGGCTGTCCGTATAGTTCCGTCCTTTTTATCCACATAATCAGCCGGTATTTCCTTTACAAATCTTGAAACAAGATTTCTGCTTGTAGAACCGAAAAGCATTCTCTGCATGGCATATGTGATGTACAGCTTCTTTTTTGCGCGCGTCATGGCAACATATGCAAGGCGGCGCTCTTCTTCCATATCTTCAAGGCTGTCCATGCTCCTTATGCCGGGGAATATGCCTTCTTCTGCGCCTACAATGAATACTTCCGGAAATTCAAGCCCTTTTGCGCTGTGCATTGTCATCAATGAAACTACATTATCGTTTGCGTCCAGTCTGTCTATGTCCGTATAAAGACTTATTTCCTCAAGAAAGCCGGATAGGGAAGCCTCATCGCCGTTTTCATCGGCGTATTGCTTCATTGTGGTTTTAAGTTCTTCGATATTTTCAAGGCGGCTCAGACCTTCATCACCAAGAGCTCTCATCGCAGCTGCGTATCCGGTACGTTCAAGTATCTCGTCAAGAAGCTCTTCAAGAGAATTATTTTCTGCGATCTCACTAAGCTCAATAAACATATCCGCAGTTTTTTCAAGAACGCCGGCGCGCTTTGAAAGCAGGGGATAATCTCCGCTGTTCTGCATTACCTCGATAGGGGACATATTAAGATCTACGGATATCTGCTCGATAAGTGCAACAGTTGATTCTCCTATGCTGCGCTTGGGTTCGTTTATTATCCTTTTGAAACGGAGCATATCGCGGTGATTGTTCAGCAGCGAAAGGTAAGCTACCATATCTTTTATTTCCTTGCGGTCATAGAAGCGCAGACCGCCTATCACCCTGTATGGGATGCCGCAGCGTGTAAATGTCCGTTCAAGGCTGTTTGACTGGGCGTTCATGCGGTAAAGAACGGCAAAATCCCTGTATTCTCCGCCGTCTTTTACTTTTTCAAGTATGGTGTCCGCTACAAATGTTGATTCGGATATTTCGTCAGACGCTTTGAAACGGGTTATTTTTTCTCCGTCACCGGCAGAAGTCCACAGCTTTTTGTCCTTTCTGGCAGTATTGTTTGATATTACTGAATTGGCGGCGCTGAGTATATTCTGCGTGGAACGGTAATTCTGCTCCAGCTTTATCACGGAAGAGTTTTCAAACTGTTCCTCAAAGCTGAGGATATTTTCTATAGTTGCGCCGCGGAAACGGTAAATAGACTGGTCATCGTCGCCTACAACGCATATATTCCTGTGTTTTGCCGAAAGGAGCGAAACAAGCTCGAACTGAGCTACGTTTGTGTCCTGATATTCGTCTACCATAATGTATTTATAAAGATTTCTGTAATGATCGAGAACGTCCGGCTCACTGCGGAACAGTCTGACTGTAAGACGTATTATATCGTCAAAATCAAGCGCGTCAGCGTTTCTGAGACGATCCTGATAAAGCCGGTAAAGTCTTGCTATGCCTGTTTTGCGGTAGTCACCGACAGCGTCAGCCTCAAATCTGTCCGGGTCTATAAGTTTATCCTTGGCGGAGGATATCACGCTCAGCACCATTTTGGGAGGGAATGCCTTGTCCGAGATATCCAGCGGATCATAACAGGATTTCAGCAGTCTCTGGCTGTCGTCGCTGTCGTATATGGTAAATGACGATGAATAACCTTCTATGTGATGTATCTCACGTCTTAATATCCTTACGCAGGCGGAATGGAACGTTGCCGCGCATATGCTGTCGGCGTCGCTGCCTAGCATGGCTTGGAGACGTTCTTTAAGCTCTCCGGCTGCCTTGTTCGTAAATGTTATCGCAAGGATATTCCACGGGTTTACTCTGTCCTCCGCTATAATATCGGCAAGGTGTGAAACTGCGGCTTCGTCCCTGCTGCCGTCGTAGCTGTTGAGAAAATCTATATCATCATCGGTTATTTCTGCCGGCATAAGATCGCTGTTATACGCATTGCCGAATCTGACCATGTTTGCTATCCTGTTTACCAGCACCGAGGTCTTTCCGCTTCCTGCGCCTGCAAGGATAAGCACCGGACCGTTTACCGTAAAAACGGCTTCTTTCTGTTTATCGTTGAGCTTTTCAAAATATTTTCCGAGAGCCTTTCTTTTTGCTCTCATGAAATTATCTTTATCCGCCATAGGAACCTCCAAATATATCCCTGAAAAATATTGCTTAAAATATTATAACATATTCCCGGCTGCAATTAAAGTACCATTCCGAATATTTAACATTTTTATAATATTTGCACAGCTTACAGTTGTCGGAAAGGCTTTGATACAGCCATAAAAAAGGCGGAAAGGATATCCCTTCCGCCTTTTGTGTATAAACATTTATTTATTAATACATTCCGCCTGCGGGCATTGCCGGAGCAGCAGGAGTTTCCTCCTTGATGTCGGCAACAAGGCTCTCGGTCGTAAGAACCATTGCTGCAACGGAAGCTGCATTCTGTAGAGCGGAACGTGTTACCTTTGTCGGGTCAACTATTCCGGCAGGTATCATATCGCCGAATACTTCGTTGTAAGCGTCGAAGCCGTAGCCGACCTTTCTGGAACGAACGATCTTGTCAAGGATAACGCTTCCCTCAAGACCTGCGTTAGCAGCGATCTGGCGAACGGGTTCTTCAAGAGCCTTGAGAACGATAGCTGCGCCTGTCTTTTCATCGCCGGAAAGGGCAGAAGTGAGCTTGGAAACTGCGGGCATTGCGTTTACATAAGCCGTTCCGCCGCCTGCTACGATACCTTCTTCAACTGCTGCTTTTGTAGCTGCAAGAGCGTCCTCGATACGGAGCTTCTTTTCTTTCATTTCGATCTCTGTAGCAGCGCCTACCTTGATAACGGCTACGCCGCCGCTGAGTTTTGCAAGTCTTTCCTGAAGTTTTTCCTTGTCGAAATCGGAAGTTGTAGCTTCGATCTGGGTCTTGATCTGACCGATACGATCCTTGATAGCTTTCTTGTCGCCTGCACCGTCAACGATTATGGTATTTTCCTTTGTTACCTTGACCTGCTTAGCACGTCCGAGCTGAGCAACTTCGGTATCCTTAAGCTCAAGACCGACTTCCTCGGAAATTACCTGACCGCCTGTAAGAATTGCGATATCCTGAAGCATTTCTTTTCTTCTGTCGCCAAATCCGGGAGCCTTTACTGCAACGCAGGTGAATGTTCCGCGGAGCTTGTTAACGATAAGTGTTGAAAGGGCTTCGCCCTCGATATCCTCAGCGATGATAACGAGCTTCTTGCCGCTCTGAACGATCTGTTCAAGCAGGGGAAGGATTTCCTGAATAGAAGAGATCTTCTTGTCTGTGATAAGAATGTAAGCGTCGTCTATAACGGCTTCCATCTTATCGGTATCTGTTACCATGTAAGGCGTGATGTATCCGCGGTCGAACTGCATACCTTCAACGACTTCTGAATAGGTCTCGGCAGTCTTGGATTCTTCAATAGTTATAACGCCGTCAGATGTAACTTTCTCCATAGCGTCGGCAATGAGCTTTCCGACATCTTCATCGGCTGCGGAAATTGCCGCAACGTTAGCAATCTCGGCAGAGCCTGCTACTTCCTTGGAATTTGCCTTTATAGCGTCAACTGCGGTATCTACAGCCTTAGCCATGCCTTTCTTGACGATCATAGGATTTGCGCCTGCGGCGATATTCTTCATACCCTCGCGGATAAGAGCCTGCGCAAGCAGAGTTGCGGTGGTAGTACCGTCTCCGGCAGCGTCATTTGTCTTGGTAGCGACTTCCTTTACGAGCTGAGCGCCCATGTTCTCGAAAGCGTCCTCAAGCTCGATCTCCTTGGCGATAGTAACGCCGTCGTTGGTGATAAGGGGAGCGCCGAACTTCTTGTCGAGAACAACGTTTCTGCCCTTAGGTCCCAGTGTGATCTTAACGGTGTCGGCAAGTTTATTTATGCCTGCCTGCAAGGATTTTCTTGCGTCCTCACCGTAAATGATATCTTTAGCCATGATAAATTATCTCCTTTACAAATATATTAATGAAACGTTATGGACTTATTCAACTACAGCAAGTATATCGTCCTGACGGAGAATAGTATATTCAACGCCGTCTACCTTTACTTCTGTTCCGCTGTATTTGGAAATAAGGACTTTTTGTCCTTTCTTGACGAACATCTTTACTTCCTTTCCGTCAACGACTCCGCCGGGACCTACTTCTACGATCTCTGCGATCTGGGGTTTTTCCTTAGCGCTTCCTGCGAGAATGATACCGCTCTTGGTAGTTTCCTCGGCTTCGGTCATTTTGATGACAACTCTGTCAGCAAGTGGTTTGATAGTCATAATAAAAACTCCTTTCGGCTTTTTGGTGTATATTCAATTTTCCTGCGCGGGTAGCTTCGGAAGAATGAATTAGCACTTTGCGCGTTAATGTGTTAGCACTCATTTAATTTGAGTGCTAATTATATTTTACCAGTATTTCTGTAAAAATCAAGGGGTTTTATAAGATTTTATAATATTTCAGCGAATTAAATAAAAAAATCAATATTTTCAAATTGTTTTTATAAATAGTGCACAAAAACAATTCGTTGTAATAAAGGCTATATCAAAACAAGGAGTTGATTTTAGCATTTTTATATTTAAATGATAATTTAGCGGAAGTAAAAGGTTAAATATTGTTTGGATAACATTCTAAAGGTTTGTAGCTATAGTTATTCGAGGAACGAGGGGACAAACCAAAAGGGAAGGGGGAAACCGAGAAGCCCCAAGAACGCGGCGGTTTTCCCCTTCCCTTTATGTTTTTTCCCCTCGCGCTCCCTTTTTCCTTTATCCTAACCCCTTTCGCCCAAGCTAACAGAAATCAGGCTTTTTTTGAACTAACCGCTTTTCTTAATTGATATCAATGAAATCAGTTTAGAAAAAAGTTTTTTCAAACAATACTGACCCAACGGAGATTAGCAGGAGGGAGGAAAGGGGCAGAGAAGGGGGAGCGCGAGGGGGGAACGACCGGGGAAAGGGGGGAACGCGCGGCGACAAAAGAGTTATTTAAGTGCCTCCCGTTCCCCGTGTGTTCCCCCCTCGCTCGTCGAATAACTATAGGCTTGAACTATTATCAAACAGCCATATAAATAAAAGTTAAATTATCATTTATCTCAACTCTTAACACTGAATGATAATTGAGACATTTAAAGTTTAACTCAAAAACATACCCGTCCACTAAGGGGCGGGTATGTTTGGCATAATAACTTTAATATCTTAACTCTTAACTCTCAACACTATATTTATACGTTTCCGGAACTTTTTTCGGGCGTAAGCGCCTGAAGAAGCGGTGCGGAAAATGCCATTCCGGCAGCAATGCCGAGCTGCCTTCCGGTAAGCGGCACCGTTTCAAATATTACCTGTAAAGGAGGAAAATATATCGCTGCAAAAACTACCGCCAGCGATACCATTACCGCACCTATCAGCTTTTTGTTGTTAAAGTACGGAACGGTAAAAATATTTTTCGTTTCGGATTTACATTCAAAAACATGGAACAGCTGCGAAGCTACCAGTGTGAACAGCGCTGCCGTCCTTGCAGCAGCAATGCTTCCGCTGATAGAATTAATTATTGCAAAGCTGCCAAGCGTGCAAAGCCCTATCAATATTCCCCTGATAATGATCTTTCGCATAAGACCTCCGGAAAAGAAGCTCTCGTCCGATCTTCTCGGAGGCTTTTTCATGTTCTCCTTTTCGGGCGGTTCAACTCCGAGAGCAATGGCAGGAAGCCCGTCGGTAACAAGATTTACAAGAAGTATCTGCGTAGGCAGCAAAGCCATTGGCATACCCATGACTATCCCCAGAAACATGGTAAGGACTTCGCCTATATTGCAGCTCAGCAGATAACGTACAAATTTGCGGATATTTGCGTAGATGCCTCTTCCTTGCTCTACAGCCCCGACCAGAGTGGCAAAATTATCGTCCAGAAGTACCATATCCGCCGCTTGTTTCGTAACATCAGTTCCGGTAAGTCCCATTGAAACGCCTATGCTGGCTTCTTTTACAGCAGGAGCGTCATTCACCCCGTCTCCGGTCATTGTGACTATTTCGCCCTTGCGCTTGAAAGCGCGGACGATCCGCAGCTTATCCGCAGGACTTACCCTTGCAAATACCGCAGCCTTTCCGATAACATCGTCAAGCTCCGCGTCGGACATTCTTTCAAGCTCAGCTCCGGTGAAAACAAGATCGCCCTCACGCATTATCCCGGCCTGCTTTGCAACGGCAGCGGCAGTATTTTTATGATCGCCGGTTATCATTACCGTGCGGATATGCGCGCTCCTGCAAAGACGTACAGCCTGTTTTGCTTCCGCGCGGGGAGGGTCTGACATTCCCACAAGTCCGAGAAAGATCATTCCGCTTTCCGGATCGGAATTTCCCGAAACGTCCTTTTTGCAAAGCGCAAGCACTCTGAGAGCATTCCCTGTAAGCCTTTCGTGAACATTATATATCTCACGCCGCTTTCTTGCCGTCATAGGCACGGCTCCGCCGTCGGTCATAAAAAATCCGCAGCGTTTCAGGATAACGTCCGGAGCGCCTTTTGTATAAGCCGTTCTGCCGCCGTTTTCGGAACATATCACCGTCATGCAGCGTGATTCACTGTCAAAAGGTATCTCGTCTATCTTCCTGTGAGCGGAAGAAAGATTTTCCGCCGTAATGCCGCCTTTAGCCGCAGCAACAAGAATGGCAAGTTCGGTAGGATCGCCGGCAGCTTTCCATTCGCCGGAAGAAGTCAGCTTTCCTCTTTCACGGGACGATATTTTCTTATCAGCGGTTATTGAAGAACCTGTGCACAGCGTGCCGCAGATGAGCATTTCCTTTAGCGCAGGCTCAGAAGCCGGATTTACCCTTGCGCCGTTCAGGGTTATCTCACCGGCAATGCGGTATCCGCTGCCGGAAAAAGCAAACTCTTTTTCTCCGCAGTAAGCATTGGTGACTGTCATTTTATTTTCGGTGACCGTTCCGGTCTTATCGGTGCAGATGACCGAAGTGCAGCCGAGAGTTTCAACAGAATGGAGCTTGTGAACAAGAGCGTTCTTTTTCAGCATTCTTCCTACGGCAAGAGCAAGAGCGATAGTCACCGTCGCAGGAAGTCCCTCCGGGATAGCCGCTATTGCAATGGTTATACCGGTCATAAGCATATCAAAGACCGGCTCTCCGCGAAGTATCCCTGCCAGACTTACAACAGCGCATACGCCAAGGCATATGACGGCGATAACCTTTCCAAGCTCTGCAAGACGTTTCTGCAAAGGGGTCATTTCCTCTTCTATTTCGGTAAGCATTCCGGATATCCTGCCCATCTGAGCGTTCAGTCCGGTGGCAATTGCCTTTACTTCCGCAGTTCCCTTTACAATTACCGTTCCGCTGTAGACTACCGACGCTTTTCCTATGGAATTATCGCTGTCCGACGGATCGCCGGGCACTTTGGATACTGCCGCCGATTCGCCGGTAAGTATGCTTTCCTCCGCAAGCAAGCCCTTGCAGGAAAGTATTACGCAGTCGGCAGGGACCTTGTCTCCTGCTTCAAGGCGTATAATATCACCCGGAACGATATCTGCGGCAGGTATGGTCACAAGCGAACCGTCGCGCCAGCACTTTGCAGCCGGAGCAGTCATATTTTTAAGAGCAATAAGAGTTTTTTCGGTGCGGTATTCCTGAACAAATCCGAGAACAGCATTAAGAAGGACTATGATTATTATTGTCACCGCGTCATATATCTCACCGAGAATAAATGAGACTACAGTTGCGGCAAGAAGTATCATTATCATAACGTCCCGGAACTGTCCGAGAAAAATTTTCAGCGGTTTTGCCTTTTTTTCTTTAGCAAGGGAATTTTCCCCGTATTGTTTAAGTCTTTCTGCAGCCTCTGCGGACGAAAGTCCGTGCGGACTTGCTGTATAAGGTCTTTCAAGTATCTCAAGCATATTTTATCCTCCCTGCGTTTTTATCTAAACTATATTCACAGGCAAGTCCCATTATTCCGGAATAAGGACAAGTACGCTCAATTTACTTTTTTGCCGGATATATTTTTATCCGCCTATTGACAAAAGAAGAAAAATGTGGTATCATTAAATTGTAGTATTGTTATAATACAATAATTTCAATAAAAAGGGGAACTTTATATTATGATATCTCAGAATGTTATAACGGCTGTTCTTATAGGTATAGTAATTACCGGTATTATCCCGGTAATAGGCTGGATAGTGCTTCTTGCTGCGGGAAAGATCAAAGGTTCCAGCTTCTGGGCAGGAGTATTGGCATATATTATCGGATTTTTAGTTTCTTCGCTGGCTGCGGCATTGAGCACGCTTCCGTTTTCAGAAAGGATAGCAAAGGATCCGGGATTTATGGGTACCCTGAGCATTATAGTCAATATCGCAATGTTCGTTATACTCACTCTTTCAATGATGATATGTATAAGATCGTGTATGAAAAGAACGCGTTCCTTCAAGGGCGGCGTTTCCTGCGGACTTGGATTCGGCATGGCATATTCCATAACATCGGCTATAGGGTTTATAAGCTCATATTATACTTTTTCAATGATAAACAGCGGAGAATTTGACCGTCAGTATATGGCGGTAATAGAACAGGGACTTATCACCAAGGAACAATTTGCAGAGGCAAAGTCCGTATTTACATTAATGACCGTTCAGGATATGATAATGCAGATCACAGCAGCTCTCGGAATCGGACTGGCGCTTACAGCTTCGGGAGTATTCATCATGAATGCGATATGTGCGAAAAATGCATTTCCGGGATTTTTTATCTCGGCAGTAATAACTTCCGCAGACGGACTTTCAACAATGATACCGAACTTTATCGCCGCGTCGGTAATACCCGTTGCAATAGGCGCAGCAGCTATTATATTTGCTTTCAGGGTAAAGGACAAATCCGTTCCGCAGAGCGCTCCTGCTGCAAAAGATGATTTCCTTGCGTCCATCGAAAATGTCAAAAATGACAGCAATGAATGAGTAGCTCCTGTATCACAGCAGGGAGTTTTTATCAGCTGTACAGCCGCGATGATATTTCTTTACGGCTGATTCAAAAGAATGTTTCAGAAATTCATAACGCAGACGTTTTTCTTCCTTGGCAAAATGAATTTCGCGGAATTGTTCGGGGTTGTTTTCATATATCAGTTTGTCCGCTTCTTCACCGAACTGTTCGCTTGTAAGGTCAAATATGCAGTTTCCGACAGCGTTGTAACAGTGATAATTTCCGCCGCCGCGAAGTATCCCGTAAACCTTTCCGCCGAAGATATCCTGCACAAGAAATGATGTTATTGAACACTGTCCGAGAGTCTTGTTTTCCGGCGTCCAGTTTTCCCTCATTCTCGGAGCACAGGTCTCGGCGCACCATATTCCGGACAGTATGTCATAAAGCATATAAGGCGAATTTATCTCCGGATAAATAACGCTTGTCAGGTGCGGATCTCCGGTGCAGTAAAATTTATATTCCATATCAGGCAGCTCCTTTTTATAGTTGATACAGCATATTATCCGATAAATTTTATGATCTCTTTTTCATCTGCGTCAGGAAGTATTTTTCTCAGCCGCCGGAAGATGATCTCCTTTGATTCTTCCGGTTCTCTGGAATATGCCGAAGTAACGGCGTCATATCCGAAGATATTTTCCGGAGTATTATATTCGGCAACGCCCCAGCCGTAGGTGCTTCCATGCTTGTCTTTCATGTAAACGAAATCGTTGGTGATGATATATGTCTGCGACTGCAAACGGGTAATGACGGTCTCAAAGCCTTTTTTGCCGTCCTTTCTGTAGCCGCATATTTTTTTAACGTCCTTTGAAAGAATAGGACCGTTCCGGCTTATTACATCGTATACTTCCATATCCTTATGCGAAGCAAGACCGTCCTCGTATCTGGAATCAAAATCATATCCGCAGCGGCGGTAATTTGCAAGATCCGGAAACATTTCAAGGCTTACCATTCCGGCTTTTCCACCGAAAAATTTGCCGTAAACGCATCTTCTGCTTTGTGCGGCAGGACCTTTCCATTCCCACGGACCTTCAAGTCCTGTGAACCAGAGCGACGGCGGTGTATTTTCCTCGACAGAAAAGCCTTTTATATTGTTTGCGAAGAACGGCAGAAAGCCCCATTCTTCCGCCAGTGATATCATATCCTCAGCGCTTTTGATACGCATATCTATCCCTCATTCCATAATGATAATGAGTTTTATGCCGGCAATAAAATTATAGCCGGCATATCTGCATATGTTTTATTGTCCGGTCTGTCCGGAATAAAAACATACCGTCGGGACATCACTTTCCGGCGTGTCCGGACGGCATGAAAAACGAAAGCGATCACTTGTTCATAAGACCTTTTCCGGCGTTCCAGGCCTGACCTGCTTTTTCTCCTACGGAATAATATCCCGAGCGGAACTGGTCAAAAATAAGTGCGTTGACTTTGACGGGATCTATTTTGTCCTTATCGCCGACAACTTTTTCATCTGCGCTGACGTTCACTATTTTTCCTACAACGGCGTGAAGATTTTCGGTATTTACTATTTCCGCAAGCTCACATTCCAGAGTAACGGGAAATTCGGTTATTACCGGAGCGTTCACAAATTCGCTTTTTTCCGCATGATAGCCGGTGCGCTCGAATTTATCCGGCATTTTGTTTCCTGTAGCAATGCCGAAAAAGTCGGCTGCTTCCATATTGGGAACGTCCGCAATGCTTACGGTAAAAGCCTTGCTGTGTCTTATATTAGCCGTTGTCTTGTGCTCTTCGTCGATAAACAGCGCGATCTTGTCCATATCGCATATCTGTACCCATGCGGCGTTCATAGCGCATACCTTGCCGTCCTCGCCATAAGCGGCAACTATAGCTACCGGCATAGGGAAAAGTGCCGGCTGTACTCCTAAATTCTTTCTCATAACAAAACCTCCGTACAATAAAATTTATATAATAATATTATAACTCAAATAAAAAATATGTCAATATATATCCGTTCGTTATAAAGCTGACGGAACGGAAAAGGAGACTGCCATGTCATTGTTTATCTGTCCTATATGCGGAAATATCCTCGAAAAAAATGATAAAGCCTATTTTTGCAGAAATAACCACTGCTTTGATATAGCAGGAGCAAATTATGTCAATCTGCTCATGTCGCAGGCTTCAAAAAATAAAAGGCACGGCGATGATAAAGCAATGGTAAGGGCAAGGAGGGATTTCCTCGGCAAAGGTTATTACTCCTTGCTGCTGGAAGCGTTATTATCGGCTATGGAAAAATATATAAGCAGCGGCTGCGTTATCGCAGACCTTGGCTGCGGCGAGGGCTGGTACACCGATAATATTTACCGCTTTGCAAAAGAAAAGAATTACGATATCCGTATGCTTGGGATAGACATTTCAAAAACAGCAGTCTCTTTTCTTGCAAAAAGAAATAAAAATATTGAAACGGCAGTTGCAAGCACAAGCTCCGTTCCCATAAAAAGCGGGAGCTGCGATATATGCTTATCGGTCTTTGCGCCGTATGAAATAAAGGAAATAAAAAGGATATTAAAAAAAGGCAGATACTTTTTCAGGATATATCCGCTTGACGAGCATTTATTATCTTTAAAGAAGATCATATATGAAAATGTTTATTTAAACAGGGTGAAATATGATATCCCCGACGGCTTTGAACTTGCCGGAAGAAAGGAAGTAAGGGATATACTGCATATAAACAATAAGACCGATATACTGAATTTATTTATGATGACGCCTTATTACTACAAGACGAGCCGCGCGGATCAGGAAAAGATCAGCGGTCTGGACACTCTTGAAACGGAGATAGTGTTCGGAATAGATGTTTATAAAAAGCTGTAAGATGAAAATGTATATTTAATTTTGTTATGTCATAACAAATAATTGATTTTTAGCATTTTTTATATTCACCGATAAATGATAATTTAGCGGGGAAGCCCCCGCGGGCTTTGTCACCCCCAAAGTAAGTTTAAACAAATCGTTTAAACGGAGTAGCCCCCTCAAGGGGGCGGGTATGTTTGGTGTTAAGCCTTTAATATCTCAACTCTTAACACTAAATGATAATTTAACATTTAGTTACACGGCTGTTTTTTAATGGTTCAAGCCTAAAGTTATTCGCAGATCGGGGAGACAACCAAAAGGAGAGGGGGAAAACTTAATTGGA
>CANQXX010000048.1 GCA_947627905.1 uncultured Clostridia bacterium | reverse complement strand
GTATGTATATTTACGGCAGAGCTCCTGCTTCAGCCGGGAACATACTGGGGCAACATAATCGTTGCGGACGATACACAGCTTATCGTTTATGCTCCGGGTCAAACTGCTACCGGTTCGCCTGCGGTATATAACTTAGAGAAGTTCTCTATATTCAACGAAACTATTTATAATGCTTATGTACGCGACTTGCCCATTGATACAGGTAATTCAGGCGTTAACCTTAAAAAGCCTCCGATAAACTACTATTTCGGAGACGGAGCTATAATAAAAGGCGAGAACGATTTCTTCATGGCAGGTTATTTCTACGGTCCGGGTGCTGAATTTAATGCTATCAAACAGGGCATTGAAATTAAATGCAACTACAACGGAGCAGCTGCTAAAAACCATAGTGACGGTGATAAGATAAGACTTTCATTTGTTGGTTCGATACTTTGTAAGAATATCATATATGATAACGCTCTCGGCGGTGTTGCTTATATCAATCCAAGCGCAAGTACGGGTCAGGCGGGCGATCCTATCCACAAGATGGATTCTTACCGCTATGCAAGATATTAAGGAGGGAAATACCATGAAAAAAAGCTTCAAAGGTTTTACCCTTATCGAGTGTATCGTTGCTCTTGCAATACTCGGAATAGCGTCTCTTACAATGGCGCAGATATATGCTACAGTTTCACAGAGAAACAAGATGAATCATCTTGTAAATACGAGCCTTACCAATCAGATGAGATATGTTGAGGAATATACTGATTCCGAAACTGTTCCGATTCTGAATACTTATGGAGGTGCTCCGCAGCCGCCGTCTTTCGCGGCTGCAGGCGGAAATTATGTCAAGCTGGAAAAGTTAGATGAAAGCGGAAACCCTGTTACAGACGGAACATACAGCTATCCGGTAAACATCTATGTTCTCAAGAGCCGTGACAGATATGACAATCAGCTCAGCGCTGCCGGTGATGCCGGTTACACCGAGGACGACTATAACCTCAGATATAAATATCTGTTAGGTGTAACATAAGGGGGCTTTTAAAATGAAAAGAAAAATTTTAAAGGGCTTCACTCTTATTGAGCTTATCGTGACTATGGCGATAATGACCATACTTATGGCGGCTATAATGCAGATGTTCAAGCCTATCCGAGAAACATTCGTTGAATCTACCATGCTTGAAAACCGCAGGTCATCTCAGAATGGCGTTATAACCTACATTACCGAATCAGTGCGTTTTGCTACCGATATAGGTATCTATCAGGTATCAGGACTTAAAGCGGAAAATGCTGTAACTACATTTGCAGCTGATTATGCTGATGCTGCCGGTCTTGCCAGCGGCAGTGCTGAGTATAACAACGCAGTGAAGCTGATTAAAGAAAACGCACAGATAATCATTATCGACAATAAAGATGATAAATATCTATTTGGTGCTGATAAATTCAGAGGCAGACTTCTCCGCAGAACTGCGGACAGCCTCGGAAGTGCAGATGCAAGCAAATTTGATGAGGACGATCCGGACAATTTCAGGATCGCAATGGGCGCGGCTTATTACGGCTCGAGCGACTATGATATACTGGTCACGGCAGACAGTTCCTCTTCTTCTATAGGTGTATCTGTATCTTCCCTTGCGACATATGGTGCGCTCGGTAAGACACAGGCAGTGACTTCCAACGGATTGGTCGTATGCAAAAATCTTGAATCGCCCATAAACGGTTTTTATGATGTACATATCGGCGCAGCCGGTGTCAATTCGGGAACATCAACGATCAATCTTAACACCTATATAGTTTTCCTTAATGAAAGACCTGCCGGTCTGCCGGCGGCAAGCTCTTCGGGAATTACTCCAGCAGGCGGTTCAGGCGGTTCAGGCGGTTCAGGCGGTTCAGGCGGTTCAGGCGGTTCTGGTGGTTCTGGTGGTTCTGGTGGTTCTGGTGGAAACACAGGTAATACCGGGGGGGGGTATAACCCTAATCCAAATCCAAATCCAAATCCTGATCCAAATCCTGATCCAAATCCTGATCCAACACCCGGCGGCGGCGGAACAGGCGGCGGTTCAGTTTCAGCAGGAGGTGTTTCATCCGATAAGATAGCTCAGCCTAATGAAAGTGGCAATTATAGTTCTGTTGGTGTTCTTAAAATGGAGGATAAAGGAAACGGTCGAATTGAGGTTTCATACGCAGCAGGAACTGGTGGTTCTGAAACAAGTAAATTTGTTATTGTGAAAAATGCTGACGGAAGTTACACATTAGATGTTGGCAGCGATAATTTATCGTGGGTATATCGCAATGATTTGTTGAATGGAGACTGGAATAATAACCAATTTACTATTGACAGTACTCTTGAACAAAAATTAAAAGACAAATTTGGTATTAAACTTGAACACTAAAAGCAATCATGTGTAAATAACACACAAAACACCGAAAAAAAGCGGGCGAGATGATTCCCGCCCGCCGAATATTCGGTTTTAAAAGACTTTCAGATAAGATGAGTTGAAGTGTAGACGTAATTTATGTACATATCCATTAACTGAGTTCCGAAAAATGACGACAGCGCAAGTCCAATTGTAAGGAACGGTCCGAATGCAAATGCTTTTACATCTTTTCCGTACGAGTGAGAAGCCCTGTATTTAAGAACTATGGCGCATATCCCGCCGAGGATAACTGCGGCAAATGCGGCGAAAACCACGGTTTTCCAACCGTACATCAGTCCGCCTGCTGCCATGAGTATCACATCTCCCATACCGAAACCAAATACGGGTTTTTGTTCTTTAACGGCTTCAAGATGTTTTTCAAGTGCTTTTTCAAGTTTGCGCTCCTCGGTTTTGTCAAGATCCTGTGTTCTTAGACGTTTTCTGATTTTTCTTGCAGATTTTCTGTCCTCGTCAATAAAGCTGTAAACAAGCGGTGTTATAACAAATCCTATTATCAGGAACGGCACGCTTACGGCAAAAAGTCCTATAAGACCGTCTGTAAAGGTTATATCGCAGCCCCGTATATGCGTGGGTAAAAAGTGTGTGAGCAGTCTTGTTGCAATTGCAACGATACCAAGATAAATAAGAACGCCTACCGTCATTTCCTGAGTATCGTAATCCTCAAAGCCTATGACGATAAGTCCTGCAATGAAAAGACAGAGCAGAGCAGGATAGATAAGACCGTCGGTTATAACGTCAAACTGCAGGAATGTAAGAACGAACATTATTCCCGTAAGGCTTTCAACAAGAATGTATCTTCCGGAAATTTTCGAGCCGCAGGCGCGGCATTTTCCCCTGAGAACCAGCCAGCTTATTATGGGGATAAGATCATACCATTTTATAGGCGTTCCGCAGGTCATACAGTGAGAATTTTTCTTTGTGAGCGATTCTCCTGCCGGAAGTCTGTATATGCAGACGTTAAGGAAACTGCCGATCACTGCGCCGAAAAGGAATGCCATTACTCGTATTCCGATCGTGCTTAATGTCACGAAATCCATAATTACCTCTCCTTTTTGAATAAGAAATTCCGATATTTATATCTTAACATATATTTTTATAAATTTCAATACGCAAAATAATAATGAACGTTCCGTACAGGTGTTGCGGAAAAATAAAAAAGATTGTAGCATCGCAGGATGTTTACATATAAAAATGGATTTCGCCGCAGAGAAATCCCGTTTGCTTATAAAAATCTGCGGAGAAACGGAGCTTTGCTGATGAAAAATATTCCTATAGGTCAGTATATGGTCAATGAGGGCGTTATTACAGAAGAACAGCTTCAGGCGGTCCTTGACAAGAAAAAGGAGGAAAACGTTTCCGGCAAATATTTCGGTGACTATGTTATCGAAATGGGATTTGTTACCGACGTACAGTTCGGTCAGATACTTGCCAAGAAGCTCAACGTTCCATTTGTTGATCTTAACGACCCGGAGACAGTTATCAATATTGATGCCGTAAAGAAGATCCCGGAACAGCTTGCAAAAAAACATACTATCATCGCCATAAAGATAACGGGCAAAAGACTTACCGTTGCTACTCACGACCCGGTAAACTTCTATATCTTTGAGGATATCAAAGTAACTACCGGTATGGACGTTGTTCCTGTGCTTGCAACAAAAGCTGCTATAACCAAGCAGATAGGCAAGTGCTATTCGTCGTCAAATACCGCTTCGCTTATCGACAGCGTTGAAAACCAGTTCACTGACGATGACGCTTTCGGTATTGATGAAGAGTCCGCAGAACGTATCGACAGCGCGCCTATCGTTAAGCTGGCTACGACTATCGTTGAAAACTCCTTCCGTGCGGACGCAACGGATATCCACATCGAGCCGTTCAAGACGCATACCCGTATCCGTATCCGTGTAAACGGCGACCTTATCGAGCTGATGAACATTTCAAATGTCGTTCACAACTCGCTTGTTACACGTCTTAAGATCATAAGCGGCATGAACATTGCCGAAAAGCGTATCCCGCAGGACGGCCGTTTCACTCAGGTCGTTGACGGAACAACAATAGATGTCCGTGTATCAAACCTTCCTACGGTAAACGGCGAAAAGGTCGTTATCCGTATCCTCGCCACCGGCGACGTTGGCGTAAGAAAGATCACGGATCTTGGTATGACAGCCTATAACTACGAAAGATTTGCTTCACTTCTGAAAGTTCCGCAGGGCGTTGTTCTTGTAACAGGTCCTACAGGTTCCGGTAAAACTACTACGCTGTATGCCGCACTCGGTGAGATCGCAAAGCCTAACGTTAACGTTATCACCGTTGAGGACCCTGTCGAAAAGAATATCGAAGGTATCAACCAGTGTCAGGTAAACGCCAAAGCCGGCATGACATTCGCCGCGGCTCTGCGTTCTATCCTCCGTCAGGACCCTGATATCGTAATGATCGGTGAGATGCGTGACCAGGAAACTGCCGAGATCGCTATCCGTGCCGCTATCACAGGACATATGGTGCTTTCCACACTGCATACAAACGACGCTCCTTCAACTATTACCCGTCTGGTAGATATGGGCGTTGCTCCGTACATGGTAGCAACTTCGCTTATCGGTATCGTTGCTCAGCGTCTTGTTAAGAAAATCTGCATGGAATGCCGCACACCGAGAATTTCCACCGACGAAGAAGACAAACTTATGGGCATTGACGGACATATTACCGTTTACGACGCCTGCGGCTGCCCGAAGTGCAATAATACCGGATATTCCGGACGTACCGCTATTCATGAGATACTTCTCTGTACGCCTGAAATGAGCGCGCTTATTGCAGCCGGAGGAAAGGTTGACGAGATCACTAAGCTCTGCCGTGAGCAGGGAACTAAAATGCTCCGTGACAACGTTTCCGAGCTTGTTCAGCAGGGCGCTACTACTATGGACGAACTTGTCAGAGTTACATACGCAGTATAAATTTATACTATTATATAATGTACCTTTCGTACAGCCTTTGTACGTTTAAAAATTATAAACCGAAAGGATTTGCGAGTTATGGATATTGAGAAAAAACCACAGGAAAAAGTTGTCATCAGCATTGACAAAATTCTGGACGAGGCGAGAGTTCTCGGCTGCTCCGACGTTCATTTCACAACAAAGATCTCTCCGGTAGTAAGACTGCACGGTTCGCTTCGTAAGCTCAGTTCTTATCCGGAAATGACCGAAGCCGCCATAATGAAGATATGCGAGCAGATGACCGGCGGACGTAATATGGAAAACATCAAGAACAAGGTAGACGCCGACTTTTCATACGTTACAAGGCGCGGCTACCGTCACAGAGTAAACGTTTATCACCAGAGAGGAAACACGGCTATTGCTATCCGTCTGCTGAGAAATGATATACCTACTCTTGAGGATCTTGATCTTCCTCCTATCCTCGGTGAGTTTGCTCTTCGTCCGAGAGGACTTATACTTGTTACCGGTCCTACGGGTTCAGGTAAGTCCACAACTCTTGCGGCTATGATAGACTATGTAAATGTAAACCGTTCCGCACATATCATTACAATTGAGGACCCTATCGAATATGTTCACGAGCATAAGCGCTGTATGCTCAATCAGAGAGAAGTCGGCGACGATGTTGAATCCTTCGCCATGTCACTGAGAGCTGCCCTCCGTGAGGATCCGGACGTTATCCTCGTAGGAGAGATGCGTGACTTTGAAACTATCAACGCTGCCGTTACAGCGGCTGAAACAGGACACCTTGTAATGTCCACGCTTCATACTACCTGTGCTGCGGATACTATCAACCGTATCATCGACGTATTCCCGTCGCACCAGCAGTCACAGATAAGAACGCAGCTTGCTACAGTACTTGTAGGAATTATTGCCCAGACGCTCATACCTAAGGCAGACGGAACAGGACGTATCGCCGCACTGGAGATACTCAATGCAACAGACGCCATAAAGGCTATGATCCGTGATAACAAGGTACACCTTATCCAGACGGCTATCCAGACCGGTAAAAAGGAAGGCATGGTATGTCTTGATCAGGAGCTTGCACGTCTTGTAAAGGAAGGCGTTATCACCGAAATGAGCGCCCGTGAAAAGAGCCTTGATATCAATGAATTTGAGCGTTATCTCAAGGCAGCTGCCAACAGATAAAAAAATGATCGGGGAACGGACAACCGTTCCCCTTATTTTTGGCGAAGCAGATAAAAATAAAGGGAACGAACCCGTTCCCTTTTAATTTTAAATAGTATTATTGACTTTTGCGCCGGTATATGCTAAAATAGCTTTGCAGGCGCACCAAAACGGCGGACGGCTATGCTCCCGAAAGGGAGGTGATAATGATGGTTACATATGCGGAACTATTTACGTTCATAATTATGCTTACCGGAGTTATTGCCCTTATTTTTGACATTATACAGTTTTTTGACAAAAGAAAGAAAAAATAAGGCTAATAAAATAACCGTCCACGCACCAAAGTTGACGGTTATTTTATAATCACATAAACTTGGAGCAAGCCGTCCATCGGGTGCGCTTGCTTTACTAATAATAGTGTAGCACATTCTGCCGATATTGTCAAGGGGGCAAAAAAATTTTTTGCCTGCCCTGACAGTATCGGTTTTGAAGAAAGAAAAAATAAGGCTAATAAAATAACCGTCCACGCTCCAAAGCTGACAGTTATTTTATAATCACATAAACTTGGAGCAAGCCGTCCATCGGGTGCGCTTGCTTTACTGATAATAGTGTAGCACATTCTGCCGGCGCTGTCAAGGGCAGAAAAACCTTTTTTCATGCTATAAAAATTGCATACTTTTTTGAAGAAATTATATACTCCCAAACCTGCATTTCTATTATTTTCCAATATGTCAACTATATATTTTACATAAGTTTCTATTAATTGTGGAAAGTTTTTGTTTAATTAGCACTAAAACGTTTTCGCATTATTAGTAAATTGTTAAATTTTACTGAAAAACAATGCCGTGAAATGTTTAACTCTACAAATTCACAAAATCAGAGATAAAAATATCATTTTTCTATTGACAAATCTTTTTTTAAAGTATATAATAAGTACAACAAGAAAAATCCTATGCGGATAACTGTAAATGATTAGGAGGAGAGTCCGATGGGTGTTTCTACTAAGAAGATCAAGGGCTTTACCTTGCTCGAACTTATAGTTGTAATTGCAATAATCGGCATATTGATGGGCATATTGTCTTTCCTTATCAATGGCTTTATGAAAAATTCACAGATCGAAACTAACAACGCTAAGGCAGAAATCGTATATACCGCTTTTCAGGACGTTCTTACCCAGTGTGAAATAAAACAGGATAAGTCGATTTTTGAAGTTTTCCCGGATCACGGCAATAATCTTAAAGGTGTGGTGCTGTTTTTCAGAATAGCTGAAACAGACGTTGACGGCAATCCTTACGCAAACGGAAAAAACGGCATAGGCGATGAAATCCATATCATGAACGCTTATGACGGCACACAAACAAGCTATGATACCGTTTATAACGATGCAAATACTCACATATGCTCACGAAGCGTTGCTAATCCGAATGTGAGTGCTGCTGCAAAAGCCTCTATACAAAATCTTCGTGATGATGATGTAGGCAGATCCATATGGACCAGACTTGATGCGGCTATTTCCGGACGTATCGACCAGTCGATGGAAGGCACATATGCTGTAATGCTTGATTATAAAAATTATCAGGTCATTTCGGTAATATATGCTCCCCTTAAGGACGGTATGGACCCCAAAACAGGTCTTTATTCCGCCGCTGAAGTAAGCGATCCGTCCAATGCGCTCTGTGAATTTATCCCCGGCATTACTTCTGCGGGCGGAAACGATCTTCCCTGCCAGATGTTTATGGTGAAAAACCGTGAACAGCAGAATAATATCGCCAGAGGTGTAAGAAGCAACGGTTCTGTAGGAAATGCTCAGATCATAGGCTGCTATCCTTTCTACGACAACGTTTATACTACCGGCTATCCGGCAGTTAGTAATGATTGACGTATCTTTTATAACTCAGGAAAAGTGCAAACCTAATTATAGGCGACGCTTTTTAATAAAAAATATTTTAAATTTTAAGAAGGAGGAATTTCGTTATGAGAAATTCAAAGGTTAAGGGCTTTACCCTTATCGAACTGATCGTTGTTATCGCAATCATCGGCGTTCTTGCTGCTATCCTCGTACCTTCTATGCTTGGTTACGTTAGAAACGCAAGAGTTTCCGCAGCTAATGCTAACGCTAAGCTGGTTCACACATCTGTATCCACAGCACTTACTTCTCTGGCTACATCCAATAAGCCATGCAATGACACAGCAGTAACAATCACAGGTAATAACGGTTCTGCACCTACTGTAACTGCTAGTAGCGTTGATGGAACTGAATTAGGTGAGCTTGTAGGCAATAACTTCTCAGGAATTGGTTGGGCTGACATTGACGGTGCTTCTTACTCTGTAAAGTATGCTACATGGATAGGAAGCGGCAATGCATACACAACTTCTTTTAATGACTCCGAGCAGAAGAGCCTTGCTAAGGCTGGTACAATAGTTGGCATTTATCCTCTCGCACTTACCACTGGTTCCGGTACCACCACTCCCTCCCCCAGTACCTGATAATTAAAAATTATCAAAAATTAAAAGGGCGGTTTTACCGCCCTTTTTTATTTTCCCGTTCGCCGGATAATTAAAGGCATTATTAAGCCTTAAAAGACCGGCGAACTTTTTATAATTTTCCCCCAAAAAGTGTTTAAAGCCGAAATTAATCATATTCACCAAAAAATTTAACTATTATTTCATATTATTGTGCTAAAAGATATTGACAAAAACCATTGTATAGTGTATTATAATTATTAGAGAGTAAAAGGTATAAAAATTTCACTTCAAGGGGGAAATTTGAATGGCAGCCGCAAGACATCGTATAAAGGGTTTTACTTTGATCGAACTGATAGTTGTAATTGCAATAATCGGAATATTGGCGGCTATATTGGTCCCGGCAATGATGGGATATATAGAGACCGCCCGTGTATCAAAAATGAATGCCAACGCAAGAAGTATATACAGCGGCGCACAGCTTGCTATAACAGATATGACAAATGTAGGAAAGTTTGCAGAGTCTGACTGTATTTATACCGGTTCGGACGATTGTATCGGTCACGCAGCTAACGGCGGGCCTGATTGTGATCTGACGAATTACCTTGGTGAAAAATTCGGCGGATATTTTGCGTTCAAGACAAATGTGGGCGGAGACTGCTGTCTTTATGCGCTGTGGAGCGATAAACCTATTACGGTGTCTATGGTGACCGGGAAATTATCGAATGATGATGTAAGGCAATCGCTTGGTACAGCTAATCCTATAGGCTGTCACCCGTTAAAAAACACTGACGATGATGATTAATAATATCATATAACGAAAAAGCGCAGGTACGAAAGTACCTGCGCTTTTTTGCGGGGCGGGGTAGCCCCCGCAAGGGGGCAATAAAGTTTTGAGTTAAACTTTTAACATCTAAATTTTAAACACTAAATGATAATTTAGCGGGGAAGCACAAATTTATTGATCTGTGTTGCCAAACAGCTCACTGGGCTGTTTGGCAAGGCTTAAACTATAATAATCGTTAGTGCCAAGGGGGCGCCCTCAGCCAAACGCAGTTTGGTTTTCGCAGAGGCAGCCCCCTCTTGAAGCCACTAAAGCGGCTTCAATTCACCCCTTGCGGAGCTCTTTTTAAGGGGAATTTCGCCGTCTGCGGACGGCGACAAGGGGCGCTGCCCCTTGACCCTGCGAGCTGGGCTCAGCTCGACCAGCTATCGTTTTTTTATTTTGTTCCGCTAAATTATCATTTATTGCTATGTTGAAAAATTATAAATGAAAATCAGCCTTTTGCTGTGACATAGCAAATACAAAAAATAAAGCCTTTCGCTGTAAAATAACGAAAGGCTCAAACTATCAGGATCAAATACAAATGCAAATTATTATTTCATCGGCTTGCTTTGGCAGATCATTTTACAAGTCCGCTGTTATTTATAGCAGATACCAGCGCATTTACCGAAGCCACAATAATATCCGTATGAACTCCTGCGCCCCAGAAAACGCCGTCCGCAGTTTCTATTCCGACATAAGCCGACGCCTGCGAACTTGAACCGTGTTCAAGGGCGTGCTCCTGATAAGTTACTATGCTGTAGGTTATTCCCAATGCGTCTTTGACCGCATTTGAAACAGCGTCAAGACGTCCGTTTCCGCAGGCTTCACGGGTAATAGTCTTTCCGTTTTTAAGGATAGTTACCGTTGCGGTAATTCCGTTCTTCTGAGCGTAATGCGCTTCGTCTACCGTAAAGGAATCAGTCCTGTTAAGATATTTTTCCTTGAAGATGCCGTAAATTTCGTCCGGCATAAGCTCCTTGTGCGCATGGTCGGAAATTCCCTTTACAGTGTAGCCGAAATGCTCTCTCATCTTAGGCGGCATATCTATGCCGAATTTCTGCTCCATAAGATAACCTATACCGCCCTTACCGGACTGACTGTTTATGCGGATAACATCGCCCTCGTATTCTCTGCCTACGTCCTTTGGATCAATGGCAAGATAGGGAACGGTCCAGTGCTTAGGATCTTTTTCGTCGCGCCACTTCATGCCCTTTGCGATAGCGTCCTGATGAGAACCGGAGAATGCCGCAAATACCAGTGCGCCGCTGTACGGCTGACGTTCATAGACGTGCATACGGGTAAGTCTTTCGTAGACCTCGGTGATTGCCGGAAGATCCGAAAAGTCAAGTTCAGGATCTACTCCGTGGGTGAACATATTCATTGCAAGCGTTACTATATCGACGTTTCCCGTGCGTTCGCCGTTGCCGAAAAGCGTTCCTTCTATACGATCCGCTCCTGCCAGCAGACCCATTTCAGCGTCAGAAACGCCGCAGCCGCGGTCGTTGTGGGGGTGCAGGGAAATAACGAGGTTTTCCCTGTTTTTCAGATGCTTGCACATATATTCTATCTGGCAGGCGTAAACGTGAGGCATACTTTCCTCAACGGTAACCGGCAGATTTATGATGACTTTATCATTTTCGGAGGGCTGCCAGATATCAATAACGGCGTTGCATATTTCAAGAGCAAATTCCGGTTCAGTTCCGGTAAAGCTCTCGGGGGAATATTCAAAACGGAAGTTTCCCTCTGTTTTTTCGCGGTATTCCTTGCAGAGCTTTGCTCCGGATACTGCAATGTCGATTATCTCCTGCTTGGACTTGCGGAAAACCTGTTCCCTCTGAGCCACCGATGTACTGTTGTAAAGGTGAACGACAGCATTTTTGCAGCCTTTGAGAGCTTCAAAGGTCTTTGCAATTATGTGTTCACGGCTTTGCGTCAGAACCTGAATGGTCACGTCGTCGGGAATAAGATCCTGCTCTATAAGAGCGCGGCAAAATTCAAATTCCGTATCGCTGGCGGCAGGGAAGCCTATTTCTATTTCCTTAAATCCTACCTTGATGAGCTGTTTCCAGAACTCCAGTTTTTCTTCAAGAGACATCGGGATTATCAAAGCCTGATTTCCGTCTCTCAGATCGACGGAGCACCATATAGGAGCTTTTTCGATCTTTTCTTTTTTCACCCAGTCATAGCATGGCTCAGGCGGCATAAAATAGCGCTTTTGGTAACGGTCAAAATTTTTCATGGTGATCTTTCCTTTCATTCTTTCTTTGCGGCAGAAGTAAAAGAACGTGTGTCTTGGCAAATAAAAAAGCTTTCATCTCATAAAGAGATGAAAGCATAACTTCCACGGTACCACTCTTGTTCGGACAGCATTGTCCGCACCTCGCCGCATCTCAATCTTAATGACATCCAATGCGTATCTCTGTAACGGGAGAACCCGTTCCTGCCTAATTGCCTAATGGCTTTCAGCGGACTGCTCAAGGACGAGTTATGACCGGAGGTTTTTACCGCCTTGCATCGAACGGCGGCTCTCTGTAAAAAACCTGACGGCTTTTATTCCTGTCAGCGCATTTTGATATTAAAATTATTATAGCACCTTAAATATTATTTGTCAATAGATAAAATTTAAATAAATTTGGTTATGTTGCAGCTGCGGGGAGGTTTCCATTAGTGTTGAGAGTTAAGAGTTGAGAGTTAAGATAAATGATAATTTAGCGGAACAAAATAAAAAAACAATAGCTGGTCGAGCTGAGCCCAGCTCGCGGATTCCAAAGGCAGAGCCTTTGGTCGCCGTCCGCAGACGGCGAAATTCCCTTTAAAAAGAGCTCCGCAAGGGGTGAATTGAAGCCGCTTTAGTGGCTTCAAGAGGGGGCTGCCCTGCGATAGAGGGCG
>CANQXX010000047.1 GCA_947627905.1 uncultured Clostridia bacterium | reverse complement strand
GGGCTCTGCCCCTTGACCCCGCGAGCTGGGCTCAGCTCGACCAGCTATCGTTTTTTTTATTTTGTTCCGCTAAATTAAAATTTAGTATTGAAAGTTTAACGCCAAACATACCCGCCCCCTTGAGGGGGCTGCATGTTCAAACGATTACTATTTAAACTTAATTCGGGGGTGACATTGCCCGCGGGGGCTTCCCCGCAAATTATCATTTATCTGCCGCTTTCCGCATATACATTAATAACCGGTATTGTGAACGGAGGGCTTTTTATGCGCAGAAAAAACGCTGCTGAACGGCTGCGGAATCAAAGGATACTTCTGGTGCTCCATACGGCGCTTGCCTGCATAGGAGCTATATTCCTGACGTGCGTTATATTTTCGGCGGCAGCTTCGGTAATAGACCTGAGCGACGGAGCTTTTTCGCTTATGTCCAGCTTTGCACTTTGTACAGGCTGCTTTGCAGGCGGTTTTACAGCCGCAAAACGCCGCGGCAGACACGGGATAAGATCCGGTCTTGCCTGCGGAGCGGTGATATTTGCCGCCGCTCTTCTTTTCGGGATAATATTCGTCAGGAGCTTTTCCGCAGGGGGCTTTTTTACAAAACTGTTAATAATAATGATATGTTCTGCAATAGGTGGCATATTTGGTGTAAATTCCCCCCAAAGATTTCGTTAAAATGACTATTGCAATATGTCGTAATATGTGTTATAATAGTTCTAATCTTTTTTTTGGAGGTTTTTCCAATGAAGCACATCGTTACTATCAACAAGGCTAATCTGAAAAAAACCGCTGCCAAGGGCGGCTGCGGCAAATGTCAGGCTTCCTGTCAGTCTGCCTGCAAAACTTCCTGCACGGTAGCAAATCAGAAGTGCGAGAAGTAATGTCGTGAACACGCGCCTCCTTTTAAAGAACGCGCGGATACGCGGAGAGGGTAAGGGGCATTTTTGCCCCTTATTTGCTTTTTAACGAAATTTTTGAACTTTTTGGGGGATATCTTTCTATGATTCATAAGTATAAGCTGAACGGTCTTAATATAGTCCTCGACGTCCACAGCGGCGGCGTACATCTTGTTGACGATATAACATATGATCTGCTTGATAACGTAAGCCCGCCCTTTGAGGAGGAATGTCCCAAGTGGGTCATTGAAAAAATGATGCGCTTCCATGACGAACGGGACGTTATTACCTGCTATAACGAAATAGTGCAGCTATATAATGAGGGAGTGCTGTTTTCCGAGGACGATTATGAAAAATATGCTGCATATTCGGTTGCGTCTCCCGTAAAAGCTATGTGTCTGCTTGTGGAACAGGACTGCAATCTCAGATGTGAATACTGTTTTGCTTCAACTGGCGATTATGGCCTTGGCAAAAGAATGCACATGAGCTTTGAAACAGGCAAAAAAGCAATGGATTTTCTTCTTGAAAATTCCGGAGACAGAGAAAATCTGGAACTGGACTTTTTCGGCGGCGAACCGCTTATGAACTGGGATGTAGTAAAGCAGCTCGTTGAATACGGCAGGAGCCGCGAAAAAGAATACGGCAAGCGTTTCAGATTTACCGTTACAACAAACGGTATGCTCCTTGACAGAGAGAAAATGGACTTTATTAACAAGGAAATGTCCAATGTCGTTCTCTCGGTGGACGGCAGAAAAGATGTCAACGACCGCGTAAGAAAACGTGTTGACGGAACAGGCTCCTATGACCGCATAATGGACAAGTACAAGGAGATCGTTGAACTCAGGGATCATGAAAACTATTATGTAAGAGGCACTTTTACAAAGTATAATCTTGATTTTGCCGAAGATGTGGTACATCTTTACGAGCAGGGATTTGATCAGATATCGGTAGAGCCTGTTGTCAGCGAACCGTCAATGAAATATGCCATAACCGAAAGGGAGCTTCCGGCAATTTTTTCGGAATATGAAAGACTGGCAAATATTATCCTTGAGCATGACAAACAGGGCAGACATTTCAATTTCTTCCATTTTATGCTTGATCTGGATCAGGGACCATGCGCAATAAAGCGTCTGAGGGGCTGCGGCAGCGGCAATGAATATGTTGCCGTTACTCCCGAGGGAGACATATACCCATGTCATCAGTTTGTGGGAATAGAAAAATATAGAATGGGCAATATCAACGACGGCACATTCAACACGGATATCAAAAAAGAATTTGCTGCGGCGCATATATACAACAAGCCCGACTGCAGGAAATGCTGGGCGAAATTCTATTGCAGCGGCGGCTGCAATGCCAATAATTACATTTATACCGGAAATATCCTTACCGCGCATAAACTTTCCTGCGAAATGGAAAAGAAGCGTCTTGAATGTGCAATAATGATAAAAGCCGCAAAAGCCGCGGAGGAAGCCGGCGTGCTGTCCGAATGATACGGTCATTCTTATAAACTTTGAAAAAACTCTTGCAATTTTCCATAAAGTGTGGTATAACTATTATTAATAATATTGCATGGGAGAGAATGATATGGAAGAATACAAGAGACGCGACAAGATAAATTATTACCTTGACATTGCTGAAGCCGTTCTTGAACGAAGCACCTGTATCAGACGGCGTTTCGGAGCTATAATCGTCAGCAACGACCGGATAATCTCCACAGGATATGTGGGAGCGCCGAGGGGACGTGCCAACTGTGTAGATCTTGGGTACTGCACCCGTGAAAAGCTGAATATCCCCAAAGGACAGCGCTACGAGCTTTGCAGGAGCGTTCATGCGGAAGCAAACGCCATAATTGCCGCTTCAAGGCAGGATATGCTCGGAGCAACGCTGTATCTTGCCTGCCACGACGCCAAGACCGGACAGCTTGACGGTAACGTGGAGCCATGCTCCATGTGCAAAAGAATGATAATAAACGCCGGCATAACAACGGTAATAATCCGCAATACAAAGGATACATACACAACGATAAACGTTGAGAGCTGGATAGAAAACGACGAATCAATAAACGGTTCGGACGGATATTGATAAAAATTATTAAAGACCGTTTCTTTCACAGAAACGGTCTTTATTTATAAATGTTATAGCGATTTTATCCAGTCAACAGCCATTCCGAACCAGCGTGCGCAGTCGGGATTCATATGTCCCTCATAGCCCGCTGTGGAATCGTCGCACAGGGCAAGTCCATGTACTCCTCTTTCAAATATGTGGCAAGCGAACGGAACTTTGTTTTCCGCAAGAGCCGAAGCAAAAAGCAGCGTATTTTCAACGGGAACGCAGCCGTCGTCTGCGGTATGCCATATAAACGTAGGAGGAGTGTCGGGAGAGACCTGCTTTTCAAGAGAAACAAGCTCCGTAAGTCCGGCAGGATACTCGCTGCCGACTATATTTACTATCGAGCCGTCATGCCGTTTTTCTCCCGAAGTTATGACCGGATAGCACAGCACCGCGCCGTCCGGGCGGAATACTTCCGGGGATCTGTCAAGAGCTTCATAAACGAAAGGCTTGTTCCAATGAACGGCAAGACTTGCGGCGAGATGTCCTCCTGCGGAAAAGCCGCATATGATGATCTTTTCAGAATCTATGCAGAAAAGTCCGGCGTTTTCGCGGACATATGCCATTGCCGCCGCAGCTTCCAGAAGATCGGTAGGAAACATTTTCCCTACGCAGCTGTATCTTAAAACAAACGCCGATATCCCGTAAGCGGCAAACCTTATTGCCACAGGTTCGGCTTCGCGAACGGAACAATATTCATATCCCCCGCCCGGACATATTATTATGGCAGGGCGCTTCTTTATTTCGACGTTATCGTAACATTCTACGGTATATATATCCAGTTCGGCGTAGCAACCCTCCGGAGAAAGTCCGGCTTTTTCGTAAGGAACGTTTATTTTTACGGTTTTCTTTTCCATATGATAACTCCTTAAAGCAAGCGGCATACAGGTGATTGCCCATATGCCGCGGAAAATTTATTCTTTATCCGTATCGTCACTGTCGGAGAAAAATATTTTTATTGTCATAACAACGCCGAGAACTGAGTTGATAAGTGCAAGCGCAAGAGCGATGATGTTAAGAATTATGCCTGCCGACGCGCTGTAGTTCCTGCGGCTTTTTTTGATACCGGTAACAAGTCCCGGTATAGAACAGGCGTAAGCGGCAACCGGCGCGATAAGTGAAAAGACCACTCCAACAATGCCAAGAACAAGGCTTGAAACACAAAGTTTTCTTTCTTCATTATCATTTGACATAGCAAACAATCCTCCCAAAAGATAATACATACATTTTAGCATAATTATTGCCTTTTGTCAATGCCGAAATACGGCGGCAAGCATTATCAAGCGTAAAAAAATTATTAAGATTTTATCTGTTGTCTATTTTTTCCGGATACAGATCATGGTGCGTCAGGCGGTCAAGAGCCACCTGTTCCCACATGGTCCCTTTTTTGCCGTAATTGCAGTAAGGGTCAATGGATATACCTCCGCGGGGGGTAAATTTTCCCCAGACTTCAATATATTTGGGATCCATGAGCTTTATCAGATCTTTCATTATGGTATTTACGCAGTCCTCGTGAAAGTCGCCGTGGTTTCGGAAGCTGTAAAGATACAGCTTCAGGGACTTGCTTTCCACCATTTTTTCCGCCGGAACGTAAGAAATATATATTGCCGCAAAATCCGGCTGACCGGTTATCGGGCACAGACTTGTAAATTCCGGGCAGTTGAATTTAACGAAGTAGTCGTTTTCCTGATGCTTGTTGACAAAAGTTTCCAGCATTTCCGGAGCGTAATTATCCGGATATTTTGTTTTTTGGTTTCCGAGCAGGGTTATTCCCTCGGCTTCTTTTGCTGTTCTTCCCGGCATAAATATCCCTCCTTTAACGTATCAGCGGGTCGTGCGTGCCGTTTGCTTCAAAAGCTGCGATCCTGTCGCGGCAGGTGCCGCATACTCCGCAGGGCTTATCGCCGCCCTCGTAGCAACTCCATGTAAGTTCATACGGAACGCCCAGTTCCAACCCGGTTTTTACTACCTGTGCTTTTGTCATTCCCACAAACGGAGCTTCTATCTTTACCTGTTTTCCGCTGCCGAGCCATACAGCCCTGTTCATTGCCTCGTTAAATTCGGCGGAACAGTCGGGGTAGGCATTTCCTGCCGAATCATCTGCGTGCGCGCCGTAAAGTATCACGCTGCAATCTTTAGAGATCGCCACGCTTGCCGCTGCGGAAATAAATAATCCGTTCCGGAAAGGAACATATGTAGAAACGGGAGCGCCGCCGGTCTTTCCAAGCTGATCGGCATAGCTTTCGTGTGGGATAGCTTCATCAGAACGGGAAAGCAGGGAACAGTTGCTGAAATTGAAAATTATACTGAGGTCGAGTTTGATATGTTCGGTATTATAGAATTTTGCAACAGCGTCGGCGGCAGAAATTTCCTTATCGTGTTTTTGACCATAGAACACAGAAAGGGCGACAACGTTTTCCGCGCCGTATTTTTTTACAGCCATAGCGAGACAGGTGGAGCTGTCCACACCGCCGCTGAATAAAACAAGTGCTTTCATAGAATTTTCCTTTCTTTAGTGTTTGATCTGAAAATACAGTCTGTTCCTCAGATCGTTATCCGTTTCAAAACGTCCTCTTAAAGTGGAGGTCACCGTTTTTGCAGACGGCTTTTTTATCCCCCTTGCAGTCATACAGCTGTGGTTTGCTTCGATAAAAACAGCAACGTCCTCCGAACCGCTTGCAAGCTGTATTATCTCCGCAATGTCTGCTCCGAGCCGTTCCTGCAACTGGAGACGTTTTGCAGCCATATCCGCAATGCGCACGATCTTTGAAAGTCCAAGAACTTTCCCTTTCGGTACATATGCCACCGTAACTTTCATGTCATACATCAGCGCAAGGTGATGCTCGCAATAAGAGAAAACTTCAATATCCTTTACGACTACAATGTCGTTTTCACTGTGGGAAAAACCGTCCTCAAAGGATTTGCTGAACATTTCTGCAATTTCCGCATTGGTATAGTTCATTCCTTCAAAAACTTCGCCGTACATTTTTGCAACACGGGCAGGAGTTTCCCTTAGCCCTTCGCGGTCCGGATCATCGCCGAGAGCAAGCAAAATTCCCCTGATATGCTTTTCTATTTCCGCATAATTTATTTTATCCAAATCACACACCTCTTTTATCGGGATCCCATATGTATTTGTGCAGCTGCAATTGCAGATTTACCCCGTTAAGATCATTTTCAAGCATGAATTTTACTATATCTTCCGGAACTATTTTTCCGAAAACAGGGCTTATATAAACATGGCATTTTTCCGTTAATTTGTATGCTGAAATTATTTCAGCCGCTTTTTCAAGGTCGGCAATACTTCCCGAAACAAATTTTACCGTGTCGTTTTTTTCGAGATATTTGTAGTTGTCCATAAGCATGAACTTTTCCATTCCGCTTGACGGCAGCTTGTAATCAAGCGTTATTGCAGGACGGTTCGGGAAAATTTTCACAGCTTCGGAAATATCCGCCGCGCCGTTTGTTTCTATCTCAACATCAAAATCATTTTCGCACAGAAGTCTGATAAGCGGTATGATATCTTTCTGTATAAGAGGCTCTCCGCCGGTCACGGTGATATTCTTTATCCGGCTTTTTTTTGCCGCTTCAAGAATATCCTCCGCCGTCATGGGAACAAACGGAGCATTTTTTTCGTTCGCCCACCCGGTGTCGCAGTATGAACAATTCAGGTTGCAGCCGGTAAATCTTATAAAGAACGCAAGCTGACCGGCTTTCGTTCCCTCGCCGTTTATACTGGAAAATGTCTCGGCAATGTTATATTCGTGCATAAAATTCATTCCTTTGAATAGCTTGCGCAGTTGTCCGGAGTTTCATAAACGGTGACTTTTTTTACGGAATATCCCATATCCTCAAGACGATTATAAAAAAATCCGGCAAAATTTTCCGCCGTGGGACGGAAATCAACTTCTATCAGCTTAAAATTTTCATCTTTAAGCGTGGAAACAGTCGCTTCTTTAAGAGAATTTTTTTCATAGATGAACGAGTGGTCAAAGCTGTCCGCAAGCGCCCTGAGATCTTTTTTGATATCCCCGAAATCCGTTACCATTCCGCGGAGCTGACCGCTTTCATGAAGCTCGTCCGACATTATTTCCGCAGAGATGACCCAACGGTGACCGTGCAGATTGCTGCATTTTCCGTCATAACCCGAAAGAAAGTGAGCGCTGTCAAAAGCAGCTTTGGTTTTCAGCGTATACATAATGTTCCTCCAAAAATTTTTTAAATAAAAAAGGCGTGAAGAAAGACTTCACACCGGAAAATTCAGTCCCGGTTTTGATTTTGCAGCGCGCAGGAAGGTACAAATGAACTGCGCTGATTCAATTGAATTGATTATACCACATTTCCGGCGGCTTGTCAACATCTGACGGGAAATTTCCGGTCAGCTATTGAAATCCGGCAGAATATGAGTTATAATTGAAAACGTAAAAAATTATCCGGAGATGTTTAAAATGAATTTTTCACCAAAGTCGCTCGATTTCCTTTTTGAAAACTGTCTCAACGACAGTAAGACGTGGTTCACCGAACATAAAGAGGACTACAACAATTACGTTCTTTATCCATTCAGGGAATTTGTCGTAAAGCTCACCGACACCATGCTTGGGATAGACGATAAATTCATCTGCGATCCAAAGCGGATATCCCGTATCTACCGTGACGCGCGGTATTCAAGAGGCAAGTCGATCTTCCGCGATCACCTCTGGTACACGTTCAGCAGAACGACTGACGCGTACAAGTCCCTGCCGGGATTTTATTTCAGCATTTCTTCCAAAGGCTTCAGCTACGGCTGCGGATATTATTACGCCTCTACCGAAACTTTGACCGAAATACGCTCCCTTATACTGAACAAGGACAGATCCGCAAAAGCCGCTTTGAAAGCATACAGGGATCAGGACATTTTCACACTTTACGGAGACTTCTACAAAAAAGATCATTTCCCCGACGCTTCTCCTGAGGAAAAGGACTGGCTCAACCGCCGCGAAATGGGTATTTCCTGCGAAAGCAAGGATTTCGAGCTGCTTTTCAGCGACAGGCTTGCGGATAAGATCGCGGAAGATTTCGTGATGATATCGCCTGTTTACAAGATGTTTATGAAAGCGGAAAACAATATCCTTATAAAAGGAAATAACTGAAAGATCTGCCGCCGTCATAATGCCGAAAAACATTTTGCCCATAGAACAAGGGACTGCCATACGGCAGTCCCTTAATTATGCTGTAAATTCAGAAGATCAGGCCTTGCCTACAGAACCGAACAGTTCCATTTTTTCCTTGACTGTAGCCTTGATAGCTTCAAAGCCGGGAGCAAGCAGCTTTCTCGGATCAAAGCCCTTGCCCTGCTGATCCTTGCCTGCTTCAATGTATGTTCTTGTAGCTGCGGCAAATGAGAGCTGACACTCGGTGTTTACATTGATCTTGGCAACGCCGAGAGAGATAGCTTTCTTTATCATATCTTCCGGGATACCTGTACCGCCGTGGAGAACAAGAGGCATATCGCCTACCTTAGCCTTAACGGCAGCCAGTGTCTCGAACGAAAGACCTTCCCAGTTGTCGGGATATTTTCCGTGGATATTTCCGATACCTGCGGCAAGCATTGTAACGCCCAGATCTGCGATCTGCTTGCACTCGTCGGGATCAGCACATTCGCCCTTGCCGATAACGCCGTCCTCTTCGCCGCCGATAGCGCCTACTTCAGCTTCGAGGGAAATGCCCAGAACGTCGCAGGCATTTACAAGAGCGGTGGTCTTTTCGATATTTTCTTCTATAGGATAATGAGAGCCGTCAAACATTATGGAAGAAAATCCTGCATTGATGCAGGCCTTTGCGCCCTCAAAAGAGCCGTGGTCAAGGTGAAGAGCTACAGGAACGGTGATCTTGAGTTCCTCCATCATGCCGTTTACCATACCAACAACGGTCTTATAGCCGCACATATACTTTCCTGCGCCTTCGGAAACGCCAAGGATAACAGGAGATCTGAGTTCTTCGGCTGTGAGCAGTATAGCCTTTGTCCATTCAAGGTTGTTGATGTTGAACTGACCTACGGCATATTTGCCGTCGCGGGCTTTGTTCAGCATTTCTTTTGCGGAAACGAGTTTTGACATAGTATAACATTCCTTTCACGGGATAGGATCATATCCCAAAAAATTTTAAAATATCACTCTTTAATTATAACCGATATGGCTGAAAAATGCAATAGCTTTGCCAAAAAATTATTTTTGCTGGAAGCCCCGCGGGCTTTGTCACCCATAGATCAGGCTTGGACAAAACAGAATCTTGCTTTCACACAGTCCCACAAAAATAAAACGCCGGAACTATTGCTCCGACGAATACTGAAAATATTAAAATGAATGGAGCGGATTACGGGGCTCGAACCCGCTACCTCCACCTTGGCAAGGTGGCGCTCTACCAGATGAGCTAAATCCGCATTCGGCTTACAGTGCCGAAATACACTGCTTGACCGTTCATAAAAAGGTGGTGCCTCCGGACGGAATCGAACCATCGACACGGGGATTTTCAGTCCCCTGCTCTACCGACTGAGCTACAGAGGCATCTCTTGAAATGAATGACGCCGTACCAGTTAAAAATAAACTGGCGACCTGGATGGGACTCGAACCCACGACCTCCGCCGTGACAGGGCGGCGTTCTAACCAGCTGAACTACCAGGCCGTATAAAAAAGGACTTATATAAGTCCTTTTCTGGTGGGAACTATAGGGCTCGAACCTATGACCCTCTGCTTGTAAGGCAGATGCTCTCCCAGCTGAGCTAAGCTCCCGGATATGGCATAAATGCTTTTAAGGCAATTATAACCGACTTAATAATATTACACCATAAAAGGGCAAAAGTCAATAGTTTTTTTCGCAAATCAGATAATATCGTGAAATTGCATAATATTTTTAGGCTATATATGTTAAAAATAGTATAATTCAAACAGTATAGACGTTATTTTATTGACATTTCTAACAGAATATGTTATAATTCCTACAATACCGATATGTAAACAATATATATCAAAAGGAGCGTTTTATATGAAAATTTACAAAAAGATTACCGATCTCATAGGACATACCCCTATAATGGAGCTTTCCAATATCGAAAAAGAGGAAAGCCTCGAGGCTTCAATACTTGCAAAGCTGGAATATTTCAACCCGGCAGGAAGCGTTAAGGACAGAGTTGCTGCGGCTATGATAGACGACGCCGAGAAAAAAGGCATTCTCAAGCCGGACAGCGTTATTATCGAACCTACCAGCGGTAATACGGGAATAGGTCTTGCCGCCGTTGCAGCCGCAAGAGGATACCGTCTTATCATCACCATGCCTGAAACGATGAGCGCCGAACGCCGTGCGCTGATGAAGGCTTACGGCGCGGAGCTCGTTCTTACGGACGGTTCAAAGGGCATGAGCGGCGCTATCGCAAAGGCAGAAGAGCTTGCCGGTGAGATACCTGACAGCTTTATACCGTCTCAATTCACTAATCCGGCAAATCCTGCTATACATGAAAAGACTACAGGCACTGAAATATGGGAGGACACAGACGGAAAAATAGATATTTTCGTTGCGGGCGTAGGCACAGGCGGAACTATAAGCGGAGTCGGAGCTTATCTCAGGTCAAAGTCTCCTGATATAAAGATAGTTGCCGTTGAGCCGGCAAGCTCCCCGGTCCTTTCAAAGGGCAAAGCAGGAGCTCATAAGATACAGGGCATAGGCGCAGGCTTCGTTCCGGAAACGCTCAATACAAAAATTTATGATGAGATCATTCCCGTTGAAAACGACGACGCTCTTAAAACAGGCAGAAGGATCGCAAGAAGCGAAGGTCTGCTTGTGGGAATATCCTCCGGTGCTGCGGTATGGGCAGCTCTGGAGCTTGCAAAGCGTCCGGAAAACAAAGGCAAGACTATCGTTGCCGTTCTTCCGGATACGGGAGAAAGATATCTTTCAACAACGATGTTCGACGATTGAAAAACGCATGATGTTTCCGCTCGTTTTCCGCGGTAAGGAGGATATGTATGGCTGAATCCGGCAAGGCTCTCACATACAAGGCTTTTATGAACAGGGAGTACGCTTTCAAACATTCTCCCTTTGAGCGTGAATTTGAATTTTACGACTGCGTTAAAGCGGGAGATATAGAAAGCGTAAAAAAGCTGATGACGCCGCTGGGCGGCAGCGGTTCAGGTATGCTTTCCGAAGATCCGCTCAGAAATCTGAAATATCATTTTGTTGTTACCGTTGCAATGCTGACAAGGTTCTGCGTTGAGGGCGGAATGGAAATGGAGACCGCTTATACTCTCAGCGACCTTTATATCCTCAAAGCGGACAAATGCAGTTCTGCCGATGAAATACACAAGCTGCACAGCGAAGCGATTCTTGATTTTACCGGTCAGATGAAAAGGATATCCCGCGGAAATATTTACTCAAAGCCGGTAATAATGGCAATGGATTACATCTATGATAATCTTCACTCACGAATTTCCGTTGAGGACATAGCCGATTCGGTAAATTTAAGCACCGCATATCTGTCAAGGACGTTCCACAAGGAAGTCGGCGTTACTATAAGCACCTATATTGCGGTAAAGCGTGTTGAAACCGCACAGAATATGCTGAAATATTCGGATTATTCTTCGCTTGATATAAGCAATTACCTTGCTTTTACAACACACAGCCATTTTATCAGCACATTTAAAAAATACACCGGAATGACACCTAACGAATTTCGCAAAAAATACTACCGTTCCAACTGGGGAGGATCGCGCGAACCGGCAAAAAAATCAAAAAAATAATATTTAAGTCAAAAATTTTATATTTGTTGCTGTGGGATATGTGTTATAATTTTACAAATGAAATTATAACGGAGGTAATTCTATGAGTATCAATAAATTTCTTAAAACGGCTGCCGCAGCTATTTCATGCGTTATGGTATTCTGCTCCTGCGGATCTGCCGGAAACGGAGAGGGAAGTTTCCGCGCCGATCTGAGCAACGGCTGTCCTGAATGGTTTGAAGCGTCTGACGGCTGGACGAACGGAAGTATGTTCAACGTTGACTGGAGAGCCGCAAACTGCACATTTGAAAACGGCAGGATGCAGCTTATAATCGACAACGATCCGGAGGGCGGCGATATCCCTTACACCGGCGGAGAGTTCCGTTCAAAGAATTTCTACGGCTATGGACGTTATGAAGTCTCGATGAAAGCTATAAAGAACGACGGCGTTGTATCGTCATTCTTTACCTATACCGGACCTTCAGACAATAATCCTTGGGACGAGATAGACGTTGAGATACTGGGCAAGGATACTACAAAGGTACAGTTCAATTACTTCACCGACGGAAAGGGAAACCATGAGTATCTGTACGATCTGGGATTTGACGCGTCGGAGGGCTTTCACACATATGCCTTTGAATGGTATCCCGACAAGATAGTATGGTATGTTGACGGAACAGAAGCTCATACCGCATCGGAAAATATTCCGTCCACACCCGGAAAGATCATGATGAACGCATGGTGCGGCACAGGCGTGGACGGTTGGCTGAACGCTTTTGATGACAGCAATATGCCGCTGACCGCAGAATATGAATGGATATCCTTTGAAGAAGAAAAATAAGCATAAACGATATTCCTTGATTTGAATGCTCCGCCCCCGTTTTCCGGAGGCGGAGCATTTTTTGCATTGCTATGTCACAACAAAAGGCTGATTTTTAACATTTTTAATTTAGTGACAAATGATAATTTAGCGTACTAAATGAAAGAAAATTACAGCTGGTCGAGCTGAGCCCAGCTCGCGGGGTCGAGGGGCAGAGCCCTCGCCGCGCTCCGCAGAGCGCGGAATACCCCTTAAAAGAGCTCCGCAAGGAGTGAATTGAAGCCGCTTTAGTGGCTTCAAGAGGGGGCTGCCCTGCGATAGAGGGCGCCCCCTTGGCACTAACGATTA
>CANQXX010000046.1 GCA_947627905.1 uncultured Clostridia bacterium | reverse complement strand
CTTTGGAAACCTCCCGTATTTTCCTCGCCGGTGAGTACCCAAACTGTGACGAGGGCAGTTTGAGTGTCAGGCGAGAAAAATGAAAAAACCGCTGCATCATCCATCCTAAGACAAAGAAAAATGCAGCGGTTTTCGACCAAAGGCTAAATTAAAAATAGGTGTTCAAAATAGCATATTCACAAAACCTAATTCACGCTTTTCAACTCCATCACCCAGAAATCCTCCATATGATTGGAATAGGCAATTTCATCTTGAATTGTTTCCACATATGTAAAGCCCGCTTTTTGATACGCATGAATAGCTCTTTGATTCCAAGCCGCCACCCGCAGCATCATGCGACCTTTATGCCCCGTCACACGGCGCAATTCCGTAATGCACTTTTTTACAAACGCGGCCCCGTTGCCTTTTCCGCACAGCCGTGGAGCCATTGACCAGCCGACCCACAGATCATCACCGTCATTCTGACAAGCCACCTGACCAATGACCCAATCGCCGTCTGCCAGACAAAACTGTTCTGTCCCCCATGTTGACCTGTCCATAAGCCAGCTATCTGCATCTCCACTGAAGCTATAAGCGTCATACGGACTCTCATACCTCCAGCCGCCTATCTCCGTGGCGGTTTCTTCCGTAAGCGGCACGAGCTTTTCTCTCCCGCTTGAGTCGAACGACACAGACTTTTCGTATATTTCCATCTTATTCTCCGGCGACCGCTCGCCTGTCACAGAAAAGCCCATTGCTTCCCAAAACGGTTTTCCTGTAACCGGATCAGCCGTCAGATACATTTTATCTGCGCCGTCATTGATAAACAGCCACTCCAGCCGCCGGTACATCGTCCGGCCATAGCCTCTGCGGCGGTACTCCGGCTTCACATAGAATTCCATAATGTAGCCGTACCCCGGCTTAATGAAGCCTTTGTGATCTTCATGGTCGATTTTTCCGTAGAGGAAACCGATCAGTGTCTCGCCGTCATAGCAAAACTCCAGATGGCGGTCAGACGGGCCTTGCATGGAGATGATGCTCTTGATCCATTTCTGCAAGAACTCTTCCGGCATCGGATCGTCTCCATGCTCGTCCAGTTCTTTGACATAAGCAGCCATCATTTTTTCAAAGACAGCGCATTCTTCTTTGTTGTCAGCGGACAACTGCACATACTTGATTTGGTTTTTCATTTATTTCCTCCAAAGTTTTATTCGGAGGGTTAGGAAACGTGAACCCTCCATACACGATTTTTTTCATATGACATCACCCTTTCTTTTTCGTATTTGTATTCATACATCAAAAATGACGCTGATACCTGTTTGCTAAAGTCCATTGCCTCAATATATCGTCTCGATTCATTTGTATCTCTGCTCCTTCGGTAATTCGTATTTCGCCATTAGTAAATGTATTGGTTCCGAGTTTGCTCATGTCACGCAACGACACTTATATCATTTTGAAATATTCCAGTGCCGCCTGTATCGCCGCCTCTTTTTCTGGCGGACATTTCGGCTGCCGGGAGTCTTCCAACTTCGGCTTGTTATAGTTCTCCCGCTCAATGATACCGCACTTCCGCTTCACTTGTGCGATATACAAGTGGCTGACCTTCATTCCGAATTTCTCCAGCACATACGCCTTGATTTCCTCATAGCTGGCTTTCTTCTCGGCGGCGGTCAAATCCATCTCGTCCATGGTGAGTTCAACCTCGATATGCTGCTTGACATTAAGTTTGGACAATAGGCATACCGTCTCAACATGTCCCGTCCTTGGGAACAGATCGAACGCCCTTGCTTTTTGCGGGAAATACCCGTTTTCCGAAAGATACTTTGCGTCACGGGCTGCCGTAGCAGGATTGCAGGATATCATGACTATTCTTTCCGGAGACATTCTTACAAGGCTGTCAAGAGTGAGAGTATCACAGCCTTTTCTTGGCGGGTCAATTACGGCAATATCGGGAGAGATGCCATCGTCGGCAAGTTTTTTCGCCAGAGCTCCGGCGTCGCCGCAGAAAAATTCCGCGTTTTCCACGCCGTTTGCAGCGGCGTTTTCCTTTGCATTTTCAACGGCTTCGGGAATTATCTCGCAGCCTATTATTTTTTTGGCTTTATCCGAAAAAGCCAGTCCGATAGTACCTGCTCCGCAGTATAAGTCAAGAACGGTCTCGCTTCCGGTAAGTCCTGCATATTCCATTGCCTGAAAATATAATTTTTCCGCCTGAGCCGTGTTCACCTGATAGAACGACATAGGCGAAAGTGTGATCTTCTTTCCACACAGAATGTCGGTGATCTCATCTTTTCCTGCAAGGACGATATTTTCCTTTCCGAGAATTACATTTGTATTTCCGGGATTTATATTTAAAATTACGGATATTATCTCCGGAAATTTTTTGACTGCCGCTTCTGCAAGCAGTTTAAGATCATTTATCCTGCTTTTGCCTTTTGCAACAATGCAAAGCATTATCTCCCCTGAATGAAAGCCCCGGCGTATGTATATATGACGAATTATCCCGCTTTGAGTTTCCTCATTGTAAGCGGGCAGCTTTTTATTATTGGCAAATTCAAGGCAAAATTCCGCAATATTGCCGAAGATTTCCGGCTGCAATCTGCATTCTGTAAACGGCACTACCCGGTGACTTCTTTTTGAATAAAATCCGCAGACGGCTTTTCCGTCAATTTCAGCGACAGGATACTGAGCCTTGTTGCGGTAAGAATTTTCCTCACCGCCGCAGATGCTTTCAAATTCAATGCCGTCAAATCCGCCAAGGCGCAAAAAAGCGTCCCGAACAAGCCTGTCCTTTATTTCAAGCTCGGCAGGATATTTTATATGGCGGAACGTGCAGCCTCCGCATTTGTCCGAGACAGGACAATCACTTTCCGTGCGGCTTTCCGACGGCGTGATTATCTTGTCTATTATACCGTAACAATAGCTTTTTGCAGTTTTGACAATTTTGCAGGAAATAACGTCGCCCACGGCGGTATGGGGCACAAAAACCGCCATACCCTCCGCGCGTCCGACGCCGTTTCCCTCGGCAGTCATGCCGGTAATTTCAATGCTGCAGAAATCGTTTTTCTTCATATAATGTCAGACATCAGAGCTTTTCGCCGCATTTTGTGCAGTATTCGCTTGTGGCGTCGTTAGCCGTGCCGCAGAATTTGCATTCTTTGGTCTTTTTGGCATTAACGGCAGCGTCTGCTTCTTCAAGTTTTGTTTTCAGCTGTTTTATCTCGCCGATGACCTGCTTCATTTCGCCTGTGCGGTCGTCGCCGACTTCGTGCATATCGTAGCATATCTTGCCCAGCTTGCAGTATTCCTCCTTGATCTTTGAGCGGAGCTGTCCTCTGTCAAGCTGAGTTCTTGAATAGTCGATAGCCTCGTTTGCTTTTGCGGCAGCCTTGTCAAAAAGGTCCTTTGCACCTGCTTTGATCTCATCAAAATTAATAGCCATAAAAAATTCCTCCTTATATATTTTACGGAATAATTTCCGTATATTTTATTACATTGCAACTTTTTAAAAGTTATTTTTAGCAATAAATCGTCACATTCGCAACATAGATCATTGCAGGAAATCCCGCATATCTTTCCTGCGTCTTTTATTTCGGCTTTTCTTATCAGAATTTCCATTTTAAACGTTCTTTCGTTAAAATTATGTACGCTTTTTCTTTTTATTATCCGCAAGTCCGTAACTTAATTCCAGCACGGAAATAATATCCTCACGGCTTACCGAACCGTCCAGTAAAACGGTCAGCCATTTTTCCTTGTTCATGTGATAGGCGCGGAAAAATCCCTCTTGTTCAAGATATGAACCCAGCATCAGCGGATCGCATTTTACATCAAGAATATATACTTTTTCACCGCTGTCAAGACCCAGTTTGCTTTTTGAAATTTCCATTGCCACCGCGAACCATTTGCGGTTGTTTTTCCACCTGAAAACAAATGCGTCGGGAGTGCTTTCCCAGAGATATTCGGGAGAAATATCATATTCTTCCGAAACATATCCTATAAGTTCGTCTTTATCCATTTCAACAACACTTCCGTTAATTTATCCGGTCAAAAAATTCCTTAATGCCTGCTTTTTCTCCATCATTTTTTCGTAGCGGGAAATATATTCATACGGATATTTATAATTGAATATCCTTTCTATTTTTCCCGTTTCCGTGTCAACAAGTTTTGTGGAACCTGCCGCTCCTGCCGCAAGGATCGTCTGTGCCTCTTCCATTATATAAATGTTGTAGAGACACTCACGCCCTTTTTTAGCAAATCCTACATTTTCAAGATTTTCCACGGTATTTTTCTGCCGATAGAGGTAGTAGGGGATATACCCCGTATCGAGCAGTTTTTTCTGTCCGAAGCTCACCATATCTCCTATGTTGTTTTCTGTTCTTTCCTCGTGTTCCGAAAAGAGCCTCGACGCCCTTTTTACGGTGAGGGTGTGAATGGTTATGCTTTCGGGATCAAGTTTGCAGAGCGTTTCAATGGTATGTTCAAAGCCTTTCAGGGTGTCTGTGGGAAGTCCTGCAATGGTATCCATGTTGATATTGTCAAAGCCCAGTTTACGGGCGGCATAAAAGGCTTCTTCCGCGTCTTTTGCGGAATGTTTTCTTCCTATGGCGGCAAGAACGCTGTCGTTCATGGTCTGTGGATTTACCGAAATTCTCGTTGCTCCGAGATCGCGGATAATTTCAAGTTTTTTTTCGGTAATCGTATCCGGACGCCCTGCTTCTACATTATATTCATGTATTTTTGAAATGTCAAAGCTTTTTTTAACGGAAACCATCAATTTTTCAATAAGTTCCGCCGAAAGCACCGAGGGAGTGCCTCCGCCGATGTAAATAGTATCGAGCCGGAGTTCAAGCTGCTTTGCAATAAGCGAAATTTCCTCAATTTCCCTGCAAAGTTTATCCACATACGGAACAATTAATTTTTTTGCTTCCGGTTTTTCTATGGAATGGCTCACAAACGAACAGTAGCTGCACCTTGACGGACAGAACGGTATTGAAATATACAGCGAAAAGGACCGTTTGTCCAGCATTTTAAGCGCCTTTGACTGGGCGCATGCCGTTTTGAAAGCCAGTTCCAGCTTTTCGTCCGAAACAAAATATTTTTCTTTCAGTATACCGAAAATTTCTTTTTTGGTTTTTCCCTCATCAAGAAGTTTGTTTACCTTTTTAACTGGACGTATCCCCGTCAGGCAGCCCCAAGGGGGAGTTATGCCCGTTAATTCCTGCAAGATCTTAAAAAGGTTTTGGCAAAGGATCGTTTCGTCCTTTTCGTCGGAAAATCCTCCGTTTTCATTTTGGGAAATTTCCCGTTTTTCGCCGTTCAAAAGAACATTTACCGAAAGAATATATCCGTCCGTGTTTTTTTCTCTTTTTATTATGCAGAAATTTTCTGCGTTTACGGGCATTTCCTCAAAAAGAAATTCAAAGCTCTGCAGCGGCAGGAATAATTTTGTAACCGCTTCGATCTCGTATTTAAAATCGTTTCCTATAAATGAAATCACCATTTTGCTGTTCCTTTAAAAGTCAAACATATTTCCGTTTAAAAACGGATTATTGGCTTTTTCGCGGTCTGAAGTCGTTTCATCATTATGTCCGGGAAGAACACGATAATTTCCGGGCAGTTCCGTCAGCATTTCAAGAGTTTTTACAAGCACGGAATAATTTCCGTCCGGCATATCCGTTCTGCCTATGGAATCACGGAAAAGCGTGTCTCCGCTGAACATAACGTCATCAATAATATAGCAGACGCTTCCGCTTGTGTGTCCGGGAGTATGCAGAACGCGGAATTTAAGTTCGTCCTGCGTTATAATATCCCCGTCCGAAACGGTCACGGCATTTTCAAAATGCCGTGCGGGCGCGTCAAGATACACCGAAAAATATTCCGAAAGATTTCCATAGTCGTCGGTGAGCTTTCCTGCGTCAAATTTGTGAATGAAAACTTCCGCACCTGTTTTTTCCGCGATCTCCGCAAGGGAATATATATGGTCGCAGTGACCGTGGGTAAGCAGGATCTTTTTTAACACCGCTCCGTTTTTTTCAATGGCGGAAAGTATCTCTCCGGCATTTTCGGGAGCGTCGATAAGTACGGCGTTTCCCGTGCCGGAAATTACGATATAGCTGTTCACCGCAAACATTCCCACAGGCGGGAGCTTTATTATTTTCATTAAAAGACCTCTTTCATAGTGCTATTTATTGCCTGTTCTGTCAACGCTTATGACTTTCGGCATTTTTCTTATTCTTGCTATGATATTGTCAAGCTGTGAAACTCCTGCCGTACTGATAGTTACAAAAATGCTGCTGTTGCCGTTTTTCAGTTCCTTTACGGAAATTTCCGAAACGGGGATATGCATTTCAGCCAGATCCTTTGAAACTTCCGCAAGCAGGAGCATACTTTCTCCGGAAACTATATCGAGAGTTACCTTGTACATCGGCGATCTTCCGCCGGCAGGAGCGTCGCCCCAGTGAACGGGTATCCAGCGTTCCGGTTCAACTCCGGACTGCACCGCTTTTACATAATTTTCGCAGTCCTTTTTGTGTATCGAAACTCCGTGTCCTCGTGTGATAAAACCGATTATATCGTCTCCCGGAACGGGATTGCAGCACTGCGAAAATTTTACAAGAACGTTTTCCTGACCGTCCACAATAACGCCGGTTGAGCTTTTTCTCGGAACGAACGGTTTTACTTCCGCGTCATTGTCGCTGTACATTTTTGTATACTTGTCTTTCAGGCGCTGTATGATACGGGACATTATAACTCCGCCGTAACCGACCGCGGCATAGAAATCGTCCAGCGTAGCACAGTGGTGGCGCTTCATATCGTCAGAAAGGAAAGAGGCAAGCTCTTCGTCCGGAACACGGATAAAATTCCGTTTAAGTTCTTTTTCGACTTCTTCTCTGCCCTTGATGATGTTTTCTTCCCGGCGTTCTTTCTTGAACCAAGAGCGTATCTTTGATTTTGCTTCGTTGGTCTTGCAGATATCGAGCCACGCTCTGTTAGGACCGTGATCCGGGTCTTTTGAAGTAAGTATCTCGACGATCTCGCCCGTGCTTAACTGATAATCGAGGGAGACCAGTTTTCCGTCCACCTTTGCGCCTTTCATTTTATTGCCCACTTCGGTGTGTATGGCATAGGCAAAATCTATTATAGTCGCTCCGCTGGGCAGAGTTACCATATCACCCTTCGGAGTGAAAGCAAAAATTTCTTCCGGAGCAAGGTCGCTTTTTATCGTGCGGACGATCTCTTCAACATCGTCTGTTTCCTTTTGGGCTTCTATGATCTGCCTTATCCATGCAAGGCGGTTTTCGAGCTTATCCTTTCCGCTTATGCCCTCTTTGTACTTCCAGTGGGCGGCAATACCGTATTCGGCAGTATGGTGCATTTCCCATGTTCTTATCTGCACTTCAAAGGGAATACCCTCTCTGCCGATAACGGTAGTGTGGAGCGACTGGTACATATTTGATTTCGGCGTTGCAATATAATCCTTGAAGCGGTTTGGGATAGGCTTGAACATATCGTGGATTATTCCGAGGGCGTTATAACACTCGTTGACCGTATCCACGATGATCCTTACGGCGTATTTATCGTATATCTCATCAATGCTTTTTCCCTGCATAAAGGCTTTTTTGTATATGCCGTAAATGGATTTTACTCTTCCCTCTATCGTAGGGGGCCTTGAAAAATTTTCTCCGGCAAAGCGTTCGGATATCTGCTGCTTTATGGAATCTATAAAAGCCTCGCGCTTATCGCTGCGTATCTTGAGCATCTGTTCTATTTCTCCGTAAGCGAACGGGTCAAGGTATCTGAAAGCAAGATCCTCTATTTCCTCCTTGATCGTTCTCATTCCGAGACGGTGAGCAATAGGCGCATAGATATTCATAGTTTCAAGGGCGGTATTGCGCTGCTTGTTGGCAGGGCGGTAATGCAGGGTCCTCATGTTGTGCAGACGATCGCAGAGCTTTATGATTATTACCCTTATATCCTGAGACATGGCAAGAAGTATCTTGCGGACATTTTCCGCCTGCTGTTCTTCTTTGGTGAAAAGAGGGATCTTGCCCAACTTGGTAACCCCGTCAACGAGCATGGCAACGTCCTGACCGAACCGCTTGCGTATTTCTTCAAGGGTAACGTCGGTATCTTCAACAACATCATGAAGCATAGCCGCGCATATCGTATCGGTGTCCATTCCCAGTTCGAGCAGTATAAACGACACCGCCAGAGGGTGTGTTATATACGGTTCGCCTGAGGAACGCACCTGATTTGCGTGTGCTTTCGCTGCAAATTCATATGCAGATACTATCTTGCTGAGATCGTACTGTTTTTCATCATATAGAATTTTTTGTATAAGCGCGTCAATTGTATAGACGGGTTCCGGTTTATTTAGCATATGCGTTCCTCTCCTTTTCTTAAAATAATCATATCAGATCCGTTATACGGCAGCCATTCCGGCGGTTTCTTTCAGCTTTCTGAGAATTGCAGAGCTGTCAAGGTCTGCTTTGTGTTCTACAGGTATGGCTTCCGCCGTTTCATTGTATATATCAGTTCTGACAAGCCCCAGCTCGGCAAAAATATCAAGAGATATGCGGAACTTGCAGTAATTCATGCTTTCGGAGCAGACGGAATAATATACCCCGTCCATATCCGAGGCTCTGCCTTTGGGAATGGCTCTGTATACGGCGGCAAGCTCCTGTCTGTCAGGGACTATCCTTTGTATAAGCTCGTTTCTGACGGTCTCGCCGCGCTTGAAGCTTTCGTAAGTATCCTTTGCGGCAAAATATCTGCTCTGGGAAATACCGCTGCGGCGGATATCGGTTATTCTTACATTTACCGACGTTCTGCCATTGTATGTATTTATTTCGGGCGATATCAGCATATCCAGCGTTTCGCCGGGCTTATACGGAAATTCGTCTGTTTTCTGTCCGAAAAGCAATCCGGTAACGGAAATATTGCCGTAGATAAATTCCAGCTTTGTATGTTTTCCCTCGGAAAGAGCGGAGACCTTCTGCAGTCTGGCGGACGGCACCGCAAACAGCGGAGACGGGTTGCCTTCTCCGCACGGCTCCAGCAGCTTTAATGAAGAAACATTTTCGATATTCAGCTCCGCAGGGAGTATTACCTTATCCGCTTTTATGGCTTTGACCGGCATGGAGGTATATTCTTCGGCTGAATATCTCTGCAATGCGGCGTTAAGAGCGTTTATATCATCTTTTAACAGTGAAAATCCGCCTGCTCCCGAGTGTCCGCCGAATTTCGTCAGAACGTCTGCGCAGGCTGAAAGCGCCTTATAAACCGAAAATCCCTCCGGCGCTCTTGCCGAACCTCTTGCATATTCTCCGTCGTCGGAAAGTATGAACACCGGTTTTCCGAATTTATCGCACAGCCTTGAAGCAACTATCCCTATAACGCCGTGATGCCAGCCCTCTCCGTATAGGAATATAACTCTTTCGTACAATATTGACGGGTCGTTTGTTATCATTTCGTGTATTTCTTCCGATATTTCGGCTTCGGCTTTTTTTCTTCTGGAATTAAGATCGTTCAGGTTTTCCGCAAGTTTCGCCGCAGTGTCGGGATCGTCGCACAGCAGGAGCCTGAGCGCGTCAACAGCCGAACCAAAACGCCCTGAGGCGTTTATTCTCGGGGCAAGGGAAAATGCTGCTGTAGTCGATGAAACGGGAGGTCTTACTCCGGCGGCTTCCATAAGGGCTTTCAAGCCCGGATTTTCCGTATTTTCAAGGTAATGCAGTCCCTGACGGACTATCTCCCTGTTTTCGCCGACGAGCGGTACTATATCGGCAACGGTCGCTATTGCGGCAAGGTCGGAAAACTGTTCCATAGCCATGGAATGATCTCCGCCGTCCATAGCCGCAGCGAGCTTAAGCGCTACTCCGCAGCCGCACAGGTGCTTGAAAGGCGAAAGATCGTCGGCTCGGTGAGGATCGACTACCGCGGCAGCTTCCGGAAGCATCTCTCCCGGCTGATGATGATCCGTTATGACCAGTTCTATGCCCAGTTCGGCTGCAAGAGCGGCTTCTTTTACGGCGGAAATGCCGTTATCTACCGTAACTATGAGCTGTACGCCGTCTTTTGCCAGTTTCCGGACGGCGTCGGGGGACATTCCGTAGCCCTCGCTTCGATGATTTATATAATAAGTTACGTCTCCGCCTATACATTCAAGATATGAATAAAGCAGAGCTGCGGCGGTAATGCCGTCACAGTCGTAATCTCCGTATACGCATATTTTTTTCCCCTCGTCCACGGCGCTCTGGATAATATCGGCTGCTTCCTGCATATCTTTTATAAGGAACGGATCGGACAGTATTTCAGCGTTTTCCTGCTGATTAAAAAAGCCTGCGGCTTTTTCTATAGTATCTATGCCTCGTGAAGCAAGAACGCCTGCGCAGAGCGGGGACAATCCGCCTTGTACGGAAAGAACGTCCACAGCTTTCGGATCAGGTCTGCCTACTATCCATTTTTTCATATAGGGAGCTCCTTTGGAACGGAATATGTATTTTTATGGAAATTACTGTTTGTTTCTTTGGGAATATAAATATTATATCACTTATTATACCACACATCAATACCAATAATCAAGATAAAAATTCAATGATACTCTTGCAAATTTAACGGTATTGTGTTATTATATATTACATCAGTCAGATAATAACATGAAAGGCAAGGTTTTAAACGTGGGTTATATAATCGCCCTTATAATTCTTATAGCAATGTCGGCTGTTTTTTCATCAATGGAAACGGCTTTTTCATCGGTAAACAAGATACGTCTGAAGCACGAGGCTTCAAACGGCAGCAAAAAAGCGGAACGGGCTCTTGCGATAGCTGAAAATTTTGATAAAACGCTTACAACTATACTTATCGGCAACAATATCGTGAATATCCTGTCCTCATCGTTGGGAACGGTATTCTTTGTAGACCTTTGCGGACCTGCCGGAGTGGCTGTTTCTACTATTGTCATGACAATACTTGTCCTTATTTTCGGAGAAATAATGCCGAAAACCTTTGCAAAGCAGAATGCCGAAAAGTGCGCTCTTGCTTTTGCCGCTCCTCTTAATGCGATAATGTGGCTGCTGACGCCTGTGTCGGCGATATTTTCTTTTATCCAGAAAGCCATGCTAAAAATCGCAAAGCCGGACGATTCCCCAAATTTTACCGAGGACGAGCTGAAATATATAATCGAAGAGATCGAGGATCAGGGCGTGCTTGAGGAGCAGGAGAGCGATCTTGTCCGTTCGGCATTGGAATTTGATGAGATAACTATAGAGCAGATACTTGTTCCGAGGGTAAAGGTAGTTGCCGTAGAAAAGAATGAGGAGATCGAAAAAATAAAGGAGATATTCATTCGCGACAGATACACAAGACTTCCTGTATATGAAAACTCCATAGACAACATTATCGGACTTATAAACGAAAAGGATTTTTTTGCGCTTATTCTCGGCGCGGAGGGCAAACCTGTCAGCATTGACGGGATAATACAAAAGGCTCTTTATGTTTCGGAACTGAAGCTGATCTCGGAAGTCCTCTATGAAATGCAGAGAGCAAAGATACACATGGCTATAGTCAAGGATCAGTACGGCGGCACAAGCGGTATAGTTACAATGGAGGACATAATAGAAGAGCTCGTTGGTGAAATATATGACGAGAACGATGAAATAGAGCATAATATCGTCAGGGTCGCCGAAAACACATATGATGTCAAGGCGGACGTCAGCGTAGCCGATCTTCTTGAAGAGCTTGAACTTCCCGCCGGACTTATAGAGACCGAAAGCAATACGGTAGGCGGTTGGGCAATGGAACTTTTCGGACGTATACCGGAAGCCGGTTCGGTCATTACAAGCGGGATATTCACGCTAAATATCCTTGAATCGGACGAACAGTCAATATCCAAGCTGAGCATAAAAATAGATATGCCCAAGGAAAATAGCAATGACGATCAATGATCCGGTATTTTATCGGATATAAAATAAGATCCCATATCCGTTCAGGATACGGGATCTTTCATTTTATAGAAAAGCCGCAGAGTATTTTCCATAGTTTGTTTTGCCACAAGCTCCGGAGAAACGCCTTTTATTTCGGCTATCTTCTGAATTATATAGATTATCATACTGCTGTCGCAGCGAGTTCCCCGGTTTGGTTCGGGAGCCATGTACGGGCAGTCAGTTTCAAGCATAAGGCGTTCAAGGGGAACGGTTTCAAGGGCTTCTATGGCGCGCCTTGCATTCTTGAATGTCAGAACGCCGGTAAAACTGATATTCATTCCCAGCGCAAGGACCTGCCTTGCAGTTTCGGCAGAACCGGAAAAGCAGTGCATAACACCGTTCACCGAGCCGCGTTTCCGGAGTATTTCCATGGTATCTTCCGTTGCGTCCCGTGAATGTATCACCACCGGCAGGGAAATCTGTTCTGCAAGGTCAAGCTGTTCATTAAAGAATTTTTTCTGCAATTCCGCATTGTAATTTTCGTAATGGTAGTCAAGACCTATTTCGCCTATAGCGACGGTCTTGGGGAGTTCCGCCCATTCTTTCAGCTGCTGCAAATAGTTGTCGGGCGTTCCCTCTGCGTCCTCCGGGTGGATACCGACGGCGGCGTAAACAAAGGGATATTTTTGCGAATATTCAACGGAAATGCGGGAACGTTCCATATTGCAGCCCATATTTACTATATTTTTAACGCCGGCATTATGGATACGATTCAAAAGCTCGTCCCGGTCGGGGTCGAACTGTTCAGCGTCATAATGGGCATGGGAGTCGATATATTCAAGCACAGAAAAGCTCCTTTCGATTTTACGGGGATATTTGGCGTTAAATCTACAATATCTTGGCTTTCAATACTAAATGATAATTTAACATTTAGTTACACGGCTATTTTTTAATGGTTCAAGCCTAAAGTTATTCGCAGATCGGGGAGACAACCAAAAGGAGAGGGGGAAAACTTAAT
>CANQXX010000045.1 GCA_947627905.1 uncultured Clostridia bacterium | reverse complement strand
ATAGTTTAAGCCTTGCCAAACAGCCCAGTGAGCTGTTTGGCAACACAGATAAATAAATTTGCGCTTCCCCGCTAAATTATCATTTAAATTTACTTTTTGAGTGACAAAGCCCGCAGGGGCATCCCCGCTTCCAGCAAAATAAAACGCAGGCACTTTCGTGCCTGCGTTTTATCATTTAATTGCAAATTTATTACTCGTCAGCGTCCTGAAGCGCGTCATATCCGCTTTCGCCTGTTCTTACTCTGATAACGTCCTCAACATCGTAAACAAATATCTTTCCGTCGCCGATGTGACCGGTATACAAGGCCTTTCTTGCGGCTTCAACAACTGTCTCAACAGGAACTTTGCAGACAACTACTTCTACCTTTACCTTTGGCAGCAGTGTGGTTTCTACCGGAACACCACGGTACATTTCGCCTGCACCTCTCTGAGTTCCGCAGCCGAGTATCTGTGTTACCGTAAGACCCGTTACGCCTATATCGCCAAGCTCACGTTTGAGATCTTCAAACTTGTTCTGCTTGCAGACAACGGAAACTTTGGTGTATTTGTTCTTTGCGTCGGTGAGTTTTTCAATATGCGGCCTTTCTGCAACCGTTACCGGAACTGCTTCAGCAACTGCCGCAGGAGCAGATTCGGAAGTCGTTGCGCCTGTGAATACCGCAATGTTGTTGGCATTGAGCGCAGGCATGAAATCTGCATAAGAAGATGCAAGACCGTGTTCCGTGATATCCAGACCTCTTGTTTCTTCCTCAACGGAAGCACGGAGACCGATTGTAGCCTTGATGATAAAGAATGTTATCGTGATAGTTACGGCAGTCCAAGCGGCAACAGTAACTATTCCAAGGCACTGAAGTCCGAGAAGCTCCGCATTGCCTGTGTAGAACAGACCACCTATCGTTTCGCCGGCTTTGTTTGAAAGTCCGTATGTCGGAACGGCAGGATTTGCAAGAAGTCCTACAGCAAATGTTCCCCAGATACCGTTCATCATATGTACGGCAACTGCGCCTACAGGATCGTCGATGTGAAGAACATGGTCAAGGAGCCATACGCCGAATACTACCAACAGACCGGATACCGCGCCTACAACGCATGCGCCTGCTGCGTCCATTACGTCGCAGCCTGCGGTGATGCCTACCAGACCTGCAAGAGATGCGTTAAGACACATTGAAACATCAGGTTTTTTGTACTTTATCCATGTGAAGATCATGCACACTACCGTTGCGACAGAAGGTGCTACAGTAGTTGTAAGGAAGATAGAACCGAGCTGCGCCGGAGTTGTTGCAGCAGCGCCGTTGAATCCGTACCAGCCGAACCAGAGGATAAAGCAGCCAAGTGCGCCGAGTGTGAGCGAGTGACCGGGGATAGCATTTACCTTTGTGACCTTGCCGGTTTTCTTGTCGGTAACAAATTTGCCGATACGGGGTCCAAGGATCTTTGCGCCGATAAGAGCGGAGATACCGCCTACCATGTGTATTGCGCATGAGCCTGCAAAATCGTGGAAGCCAAGCTGTGCGAGCCAGCCGTCGCCGTTCCAGATCCAGTGTGCCTCGATAGGATAGATAAGCGCGCTGATAACTGCGGAATATACGCAGTAAGAAAGGAATTTTGTCCTTTCAGCCATTGCGCCGGAAACGATAGTTGCCGTTGTGGCGCAGAATACCATGTTGAATACGAATGATGACCAGTCGAAATTTTCATAAGCCGTGAAAATATCGAAACCGGGTTTTCCGATAAAGCCCAGAACGTCCTCTCCCATAAGAAGTCCGAAGCCTATCAGAACGAACATCGGCACGCCTATACAGAAGTCCATAAGGTTCTTCATGATGATGTTTGCCGCGTTCTTGGCTCTTGTGAAGCCAGTTTCTACCATTGCAAAGCCTGCCTGCATGAAGAATACCAGTGCGGCACCGATCAGGTACCATATGGCGAACACGCCGCTGTTGACTTCGCTTGCTATGGTGTCAAGTAAATTTGCGTCCATATTTGATCCCTCCTGAATTACATCAAAAAAACAAGAAAAGGTACTGCAAGTAAACTGCGCCTTTGCAATTTACTTACAGCACCCTTGCTGTTTTCTATGTTTTTATTATATGATATCTTACGGCGAATGTCAAGGCTTTTTTGAAAGTTTATGCAATTTTTAATATTTAAACTTTCATTTTACAGGCTTTTTAGCTATATTGTTCAATACATTTGCAGGAACTGATATATTTTATTGCATAATTGTTCCCTAAATGATTTTAAAATGTTAATAAACAATAAATCCGGCTGCAAGTTGCCGGATATAAAACTTGCAGCCGGATAAAAATTTTTATTCATTTTCGGCATTGTCATCATATGACGGCTCTTCCGTTTCGGGAGCTTCCGTTTCTGCGGCAGTTGTATATGTCTCCTCACTGTCGGAAACGTTTCCGCCGTCTGCCGGCAGGATAACTATTGCCTGCCTGTGCATCTGGTCGTAGCGCGTTTCAAACTTGTTTATGTTGTAGTCGATAATGCCTTTCATCGGATCGTTGAGAGTGACAAGATCCGCTTCCATATTGAACCCTGCAAGAACGAAGCAATGCTCGTTAAGATACCAGTCAAGCTGTTCGCCGGTCTCGTTGTCGTACCATGTTTCGTAATATTCCGGCTCGATCATGCCGTCGGTAGCCCAGCAAAGAACGGGAGTTCCCTCCGCAAGATAATCGTAAAGCACGTCCGGGTGAGAGCCTGAAATATTCTTCACGACAAAGTTTCCGCCATGATCGGATATGTAATTTTTCGCAGCCGTTTCGATCGCTCCGGAAAAGCAGCCGTAACCCCGTCCGAAAGGATCGCCTATAAAATAATTGAAAAAGCTGTCTTTGTAAGTTTTTCCGTCCTCGTAGCGGGCATTTCCCCAGCTGGTGGGAAGATAATTCCTTGCCATATCCGTTTTTTCCGCGTCAAAGCCGCAGTACCGCAGAAGTATGGTCAGTGCGGTGATCTCACAGCCAACGGGCAGTTCCGGAAGCTGCTGGATATTTTCCATATCTATATATACGGAATTGTTGTCGTACTCCTTGCGGACGCGGCTGGTAATGATAGTCCTGCTTGCGGAAGTCTCGGCAGTATCGGGGTTTTCTTCGCCGGTATCTTCCGTTCCGGGCGGAACAGCGGTCGTTACTGCTTCGGGAGCTTCCGTAAGGCTTTCCGCAGTTTCCTCCGGGACGGGGATATCCGTTTCCGTGAAAAACGACACCGTTTCCGTATTTTCCGCATAGGCATACTGCTCGTCGGGATTGTCGCTGCCGCCGTTTTCGGACAATATATACATAACAGTGACCGCAAGTACCGCGGCACAAAGTATGAGAAGAACTATCCTTGCTTTAAGTTCATTCATAAAAACTTTTCCTTTCCGGCAGCTCACGCTGTGCCGTTGTCTGCTTCTTTTTCCTTTTTGGAAAATATGCAGCCGCAGTAATTCTGGCGGTAAAGACCGTACTTTGCGGAAAGTTCGATGCTTCGCTTGTAGCCGTCTTTTTTCTTGAAGTCCGAGGGAAGATGTTTAACGCCGTACTTTTCCGCCAGTTCTTCGCCTATCTCATTGAGCTTTGCGGCGTTTTTGTAGGGACTGACCGAAAGAGTTGTTGTAAAATAATCAAAGTTCATTTCCGCCGCAAGTTTTGCGGTCTCTTCCAGCCGCAGACGGTAGCAGGCGAAGCAGCGTCCGCCGCCCTCCGGGATATTTTCAAGACCTTTTACCGCTTGGTAAAAGCGTTCCGACTGCCAGCCGTGCTCGATAAATTCAACGGGGTATTTGCAGGGAAGTTCGGAAATAAGCCGTTTCTGTTCGGAGATCCTGTGGAGAAATTCTTTTTCCGGGAAAATATTGGGATTAAAATAGAACACGGTTATTTTAAAATATTCCGTCAGATATTCAAGTACCGCGCTTGAACAGGGCGCGCAGCAGCTGTGGAGAAGCAGCGCCGGCGGCGCTTCAAGAGTTTTTATTATCTTTTCCTGTTCAAGGCGGAAATTTTTTTTCTGTTCCATGAGTTCACCGTCCTATTTATTGTCTTTCTTCTCACAATTTCCCGCATATGGGCAGCCCGAACAGCCGCCGCAAGTTCCGCAGCCGCCTTTTTTCTTCCTCTTTTTATGATATACCGCCGCTGCAAATATCAGCAGAGCGATCACCCCAAGGGCGATATAGTCGGCAATGCCGAAAGAAGAAATTATTTCCTGCGTAAAGACCATACCTTTCTTATAGATTTGAGAGTTAATACATTGCGGTAACTATTCTATCTCAACTCTCCACTCTCAAAACTTACGAAAAGGGATTTTCCGTCCTGTAAAGCATACCTTTCGGCTGGTTGAAGCCTATCTCGGAAACTCCCAGATAACGGAATACGTTGAACAGCGCCTTTCCGTTGTGTGCAAATGTCACCGCGCCGTGATGAGGATATCTTCCCTCAATAAGTACATGACGGTAAAATCTTCCCATTTCCTTTATGGCAAAAACGCCTATCCCGCCGAAGCTGCAAGTCGCAACGGGAAGTATCTCTCCTTCTGCAACATATGCGCGGAGAATACCGTCCGCCGTGCTTTGCAGACGGAAAAACGTTATCTCGGAGGGCGCAATGTCTCCCTCAAGCGTACCTCTTGTGATGTCCGGCTCTTTGTCCGGTTCAAGACCTCTGTGCATGATGAGCTGATATTTCATGGTCCTGCTGGAAAGTTTGCAGGCAGCGGTGTTTCCGCAGTGGAAGCCCATGAAAGTATCGGTGTGAGCATAGTCGAATCTGCCCTTTATCTGATTTTCGTACATATCCGCAGGAACGCTGTTGTTGATATCAAGAAGCGTTACAACGTCGTCCGAAACGCACTGTCCGATAAATTCGCTGAGCGCGCCGTAAATGTCCACTTCGCAGGCGACCGGTATGCCCTTTGAAGCAAGACGGCTGTTCACATAGCAGGGAACGAACCCGAACTGTGTCTGGAACGCGGGCCAGCACTTGTTTGCAAAAACAACGTATTTTCTGCTGCCTTTATGCTCTTCCGCCCAGTCAAGGAGAGTAAGCTCATACTGGGCAAGTTTGGGAAGTATCCCCGCCATTTTGTTGCCGTCGCCAAGCTCTTTTTCCATGTCGGCGATAACTTCCGGTATGCGCTTGTCTCCGGCGTGTTTGTTGTAGTATTCAAAAAGATCAAGCTCGGAATTTTCCTCAATTTCCGCGCCTACATTGTAAAGCTGCGCGATCGGCGCGTTGCAGGCAAGAAAATCCTGCGGACGAGGACCGAAAGAAATTATTTTCAGGGCTGAAAGTCCCAGAAGAGTTCTTGCAACGGGGATAAAATCCTTTATTTTTTCCGCTGTTTCGGCAGCAGTGCCAACGGGATATTCGGGTATGTAAGCCTTTACGTTGCGAAGTCCAAGATTGTAGCTTGCGTTCAGCATACCGCAGTAAGCGTCGCCCCGTCCGTCAACGAGCTTATCGGAGCCTTCCTCTGCGGCGGCGGTGAACATTACCGGCGCATGGAAATTCTTCGCAAGGAGCGTTTCGGCGGTCTCCGGACCGAAGTTTCCAAGATATACTACAAGAGCGTTGACGCCTGCTTTTTTCAGATCGTCTATCGCGGCAAGCATATGCTTTTCATTCTCAACGGTAACGGGACATTCGTAAATTCCGATTCCTGCGGCTTGGCAGGCTTTTACAACGTCGGAACGTCTCCTTGCAGAAAGTTCCATAGGGAAGCAGTCGCGGCTGACAGCGCAGATACCGAGCTTTACTTCGGGCATATTATTTGTTTTCATGGCAATTCTCCTTTATATTTTTACAATAAAAATTTTCCTCAAATATACTATAATTATAATACATGACGCCGGAAAAGTCAACGGCGGAAACGTTTTTTGGACCTGTAAAGCCTTGTGCAGAAAAGTTTTCACCCTGCGGCATTGTTGGCTGTTCCTGCCGGCAAATATATTTCAGGCAGAAAAAGGAAACAGAAAAATTTAATTTGCGACATTTACAGACGTATTTTATCATTGAAAATAATAATAATGCCTAACAAATAAAATAAAATTTATTAAAAACGCCAAAAAATTTTTAAATTGTAAAAATATATTTAAAAATTATCAGTAATATGGTATAATAAATATGGAGTTATATGCTTTGCAAACAGCCTATTCAGAAGGAGCTTTTTAATACCATGCCTGTTAAAAAAAGATCGTCGGGTAATTTCTTATCCGTTATACATACGAGCTTTACCAAAAGAATATCGGTTTTTATAGCGGTTTATGTGGTGCTGCTTATTCTTTGCTTTGGGATATTGTCCTTTTTTCTTACAAAAATGAATGCAGTTTCAGAATATACCAACATCATGAGAGGAACAGGCGAACTTGCCTCCGGTATCCTCGATGACCATATAAAAAATCTTGGAGCTCAGCTTGGAGCAGCCGCGGAAAGCGACGAACTGAAAAATCTTATCTCCGGGCTGAATACCAATGAAAACACGGCGGATATATCCGATATTGACGGCTACACGGAAGTTGAGGAAGCCCTTGATATGATCTGCCGCGGAAACAGCGGCATACTTTCGGCATGGGTCGTTTCCGATCAGGGCGGAGCGCTTGTAGGCAGCGGCGGCAGGATACTCGGAAACGGTGAGTTTGATCTTAATGCTCAGTCATGGTATACAAAATATATTTCAAATGTCTCGGCACAGCGTGAATTTATATGCACGGCTCCGGAAAGCAGTTACTTTCTGCCGGGTGAGACCGTTATAAAGATTATAATGCCGGTACGCTCCGGCGAAAATACTTACGCTTTCTGCGGACTTGAAGCCGTGCCCGACGAAGTATTCCGGGTGCTGTCAGAATATACCTTTGCCGATAACTGTTATCCTGTCGTATCGGTGGACGGCTATGCGGTCTATTCACCGGACGGATACGATATCAGGGAAGCTCCGCTCGTAAATATCATAAGCCGCAGAGATACTCTTACCGAGGATGTTGACAGCTTTGTCTCGGAAGAAGGCGATACGGTATACTATTATCAGAAGACCGGTCAGGTGAGCGGCTGGAATATGATCGTTGTTTTTAATAACGGCGAACAGAGCGATAGTATTTTCAGGACCTGTGCCCAGATGATAATGATACTTTTCTGCCTTTGCGCTTTGCTGATGATCGCTGTGGTAAATCTTCTGCACAAGGAAAGCTCGCCGCTTCATGAGATACGCAACTGCACGGAGGAGATCGTCCGCGGCAACTGCAATTACCGCGTTGCGGCAAGATCAAAAAATGAGCTTGGCACTATAGGTGAAAATATAAATAAAATTGCGGAGATACTTCAGTCCGGCAATAACATAATAAGCAATTATCAGTATACCGATACGCTTACCGGTCTTGAAAACAGAAGCAAGCTGTATGAACGCCTTGAGGATATAATCCAGACCCGTGAAGAGGGCAGAAGCCGTTTTGCGGTAATGTTTGTGGATATCGACAATTTCAAATGGCTGAATGAAACTCTCGGTCATAATTTCGGAGACGCGGTGCTGTGTTCCTTTGCGGATATAATGAAAGAGCAGCTGCCGTCCGAACTGTCAATATTCAGATTCAGCGGCGATGAATTTATTATCCTTAAAGAATTTGATACGGATTATTCGGAAGTAAACGCTATCATTGAAAAGCTGCATAACTGTTTCAATAAGCCGTTAGAGATACTGAATGATAAGATATACATAAAATTTTCAATAGGCATATCCATATATCCTAATGATGATCTTACCCCGGATCTGCTGTTGAGAGATGCGGAAATGGCTCTTCACAGGGCAAAGGAAAACGGCAAGGACAGAGTTGCGTTCTACACCAACGCAAGCCGCAAAAACAGCCTGCTCAGCAAGGCTGCTATTGCCCGTTCGCTTAATGAGGCGTTGGAAAAAGGCGAGCTGTCCCTGCATTATCAGCCGATCATTTCTGCGGATACCTGCGATATCCACGGCTTTGAAGTGCTTCTTAGGTGGATAAGCCCGGAGTTCGGAGTTGTTTCGCCTACGGAATTTATAAACGTTGCCGAGGAAAGCGGAGCTATAGTCCAGATAGGAACATGGATATTTGAAAGCGCCTGCCGGACGCTGACAAAGATCAACGAGACCTTAAATCCAAATGTTATAATGTCGATAAATGTTTCTCCCGTACAGCTCAGGCGCGACGACTATATAGAACATGTCAAGAGAGTTATAGAAATAACTCATGTGAACCCGAAAAACATACAGCTTGAAATTACCGAAAGCACTCTCATCGACTTTACCGATTCAAAAAGCAGCGTGATAAATGAAATAAACGAACTCGGCATTGCTCTTGCGCTGGACGATTTCGGAACGGGTTATTCGTCATTGAATTACCTTAAAAACTTCCCGATAAAATGTCTTAAAATAGACAAGTCGTTCATTGACGAGATAAACAACAATCAAAGAGATTACGCTATAACGGATTCGATAATAGATCTGGTGCATAATCTGGGTATAAAAACCGTTGCGGAAGGCATTGAAACGGTAGGACAGTACAAATTCCTTGCGAAAATGAAGTGTGACTATATTCAGGGATTTCTTATGAGCAAGCCGCTGGAGGAAGCGGACGCAATTGAATTTGTTGAAAAATACGACGCGCTCCATAAACCGGATCAGCGCAGGCTGGAGGAGAATGAACGTCAGCTTGCCGATGAAAAGAAACGCCGTCAGAAAGAAAAAGAGGAAACGCTTAAAAACAGCGGTGACGGTGAGTCTCCTACGGAGGATTTTATAATTTCAAAATAATCTCAATGACAAAGGACTGTGTTCCGCATATACGGGGCACAGTCCTTTAAAATATTTATTTATTATCTTTGAATGATTATACTGCTCGGTTTTTATCCGTCGATCGCTCCGTGCGATTTTTCTTCATACTTATGTTTTGTTGCCATTCCGCCCCGGATATGACGTTCCTGCTTGTTTATTTCAAGTATTTCCTTGACGGCAGGGTACATCTGGGGACATACGACAGGCAGTTTTTCGGTTATGTCTTTATGTACTGTAGATTTTGAAATTCCGAACTGTTTAGCAGCGGCACGAACAGTAGCTTTGTGTTCGAGGATATAGCGTCCAAGGATCACGGCGCGTTCCTCGATATCCTGACCTGCTTTTACCTTCAAAATGCTCACTCCAATACACGGTATTTCTTTACCATGTATATGCGGAACATGAAAGGTTAATGACGGTAAATGTTCATAGTCTCTTACAGGATAATATGCTTGTCTGCGGGTGCTGCTTGTACGTCACAGGAGGCATAATGTCAGTAAAGCACAGGCAGATCCTCTCTGGTCACGGAATACGGACTGTTATATACCTTTCTGAGATGTTCGCAGCTTGTAAATTCTTCCGTCAGGCAATATGCTTTTGACCATGTCATGAAGCTCGCCCAGCCAAGACCTTTTTCATGTATTTCGTCAACGTCCGGCAGACTGCCTATCTCGCCTATAAGAGTTATTTTAGGCTGGTCGGTTATTTTTAAAAGCGAGGAATATTTTTCTTCGCAGGCATTATGAACGTGTTTTTCAGGGTACATATCGCAGGAAATAATGTCCACGACATCATCTCCGGGATAACATTCCGGCACGGGGGAGTTCCATACCCATATAAGATCATTCAGCCCGTGCAGTTTTGTGAACCGCTTAAACATGATCCTGTACAGCTTTTTTACGGTCTCCGCTCCTTTTGCGCCCCACCAGAACCAATTGCCGTCGCCCTCATGGAAAGGTCTCCACAGTATGGGTATGCCTTTGTCACGGAAAGGGCGGAGCAGTCCTGCCATACTGTCCATATCTGAAAGAAGCGCTTTGTTTTCGGCTGTGCCGGCTGTGACAGCTTTGTCTGCATCAAAATCGGTGTTAATGGTAAAAAAGGATTTTGACCTTCCGCCCATAGGGGAGAACCAGTGCCATGTAAATGTTATAAGTCCTTTTTTATCAGCCCATTCCCACGCTCTTTTCAGCGTGCCTAAGTTCTCGCTGACTTCGGTCATACATTCATCGTCGGTGTCGAGATAATTTATGTTCGGAGAATAGGAAAGAAGCTCAAAACCCAGCAGAGCAGGTTCTTTGCCGGTAATGTTCCTGATATGGTGAAGTTCTTCCTGCGCCATTGTCTGTGTATGCTGACCTGCCAGGACTTTGTTATAAGTTATATCTGACAGATATTTCAGGACGTTTTTTACACATTCTTGTGCATTGGGATCAACCGGCTCAAAGATCTTGCTGCTCATGAGGTTTTCTCCTTTCAATAAACGGCTTACCCGTTGTTTTTGCAGAGCGGTGGGATCGGACAACAGGCATATTTATACTTTTCGGTTTTAGTATATCACAGGAGCAGCAACATTGTCAATATGTTACTTAAATAAAAGCTATGCCGCAGCAGGAGATTGATCTTTGCTGTAACAATATTCAGGCGCAAAAAAAGCGGCTTGTTTTTATCAACAAGCCGCTTTAAATATTATCAGTCGGAAACGTAAGGGAGAAGAGCTATATATCTTGCGCGCTTTATAGCAACGGTAAGCTCTCTCTGGTGATAAGCACATGTGCCTGTAACTCTTCTGGGAAGAATTTTTGCTCTTTCGGTCATGCACTTTTTAAGTCTTGCAATATCCTTATAATCGATCTTCTCAACTCTGTCAGCGCAGAACATACATACCTTTTTGCGTGTTCTCTTTGCGCCTCTGGGAGCTTTCTCTCTATCCTTTTCCATTATGAAACCCTCCTTTTAAATAAATAGGTAGCGCGGACATTCAATATCCGCAGGCAGTTTACGCTCAGAACGGCAGATCGCCGTCGCCGATGACTTCCTCAAAGCCGCCCTCTCCGATATCACCGAAAGAAAGCGACGGAGCAGGCTCATCGTTCTGCTGTGGAGCCGGCTGACTGTATCTATCCTGTTGGCGCGGCTGTGAATACGGCTGTGCAGAGAAATTTCCTCCGCCCTGTCCGCCTGCAGACGCTTTTGTTTCTCCGAAAGAAACATTATCGGCATACACTTCCGTAACATAATGCCTTACATCGGGATAGCGCTTATCATCGTAGGTCCTTGTTCTGAGTTCGCCTTCAACAAGGATTATCTTTCCTTTAGAGAAATATCTGCTGATAAATTCGGCAGTCTGTCTCCACGCAACTACTGTAATGAAATCTGTAGGACGTTCTCCGTCCTGAGTAGTATAGCCGCGGTTGACAGCAACGGTTATCTGGCAGGTATTTACTCCGCTTGAAGTCTGTCTCAGTTCCGGATCGGAAGTAAGTCTGCCCATAAGGATGACCTTGTTTATTGAACAAGCGCTCAGCATATTTTACAGCCTCCTTTTGTCTTTGTAAGGATAGAACCTTACTTTACGGTGATCAGTGAACGCATAACGCCGTCCGTGATCTTGAATACACGGTCAAGCTCAGCAGGGAAATCAGGCTTGCAGGAAAATGTGTAAAGCACATAATAACCTTCGGTCTGGTCGTCGATCTCATAAGCGAGCTTTCTTTTGCCCCACTCATTTACGGACTCCATAGTACCGTTAGCCTCGATAAGCGCTGTGAACTTATCGTTGAGAGCCTTAACGCCTTCCTCACCGTTTTTCAGGCTGTAGACTGCCATGGTCTCATAGGTCTCGTTTACCTTAGCCATTAAAAACACCTCCTCTTGGATCACGTCCGTTACATTGCACGGACAAGGATACTTAATTATTATAACATTCTCCGTATGTTTTGTCAAGGGATAAATTTTCGGCGTTTTATACAAAAAATATCCATTTCAAAAAGCGGAAAAACATTATTTATCAGGTCACTGGAGCGCTGAGAGAGCAGCGTCAAGGTCTGTAAGTTCATATTCGTCCGGAATATCAAAAGCCGATGACGGAACTTCGGCTGTAAATTTATTTACTATAAGAGCGTTTATTTCATAAGAATCGTCGCTTACAACTATTGCGGAAAGTTCGCCGTCCTCATTATACAGGAAGCAGCTTTCTCCGTCGGATTCACAGGTGAATTTTTCACCGTCTATGATTACCGGACAACTGTTAAGATACTCCGATTCCTTTATTGCATCTTCGTCGATATCTATTTCTCCGAGCATTTCTTCGGAATTGTATTCGTCCCATATGCTTTCGTCCGCCTGCATATAAAAGCCTTGCTTCTCGGCAGGATTGAGCATATACATAGTTGAATCCTTTATTATTACGATGAACCTTTCACCGTTTTCATCAATGGCGTCAAGGGCGATCTTTTTTTCTTCAAAAGCCATTGTCATTGCTATAGTATCGTCTACAGACTCAACGTCAAGGAAGAAGCTGTCCGCGTCGCCAAGAGTATTTGTAAAATCATATGTACAGCTTTCTTCAAAAGCTATTTCCGTTCCTTCGATAGATCCGAGATCCGAATTTGCAAATTCCTCTAAAGAAGCGTATACAAGCCCTTCATCTTCGTCTGATGTAGTTTCAGCTTCTGAAGTAGCAGCTTCGGTTTCCGAAGTGGTAGTTTCTTCCGCCGTGGTGGTGACAGCTTCGGTCGTTACGGAGGCAGTTACCTCGGCAGCGGAAAAGCCTATCGTCTCATTGGGCGCAGCAGTTTCGTCAGTCAGGCCCTGTTCATTATTTCCCCCGCATGATGTCAGCATGACAGCGCATACCATAACTGCGGCAAGTGCCGAGATGTTTCTTTTCATGATCATATCTCCTTAAATAAAAATAGTTTAGGAACACAATTTAATTATACACCTTTTTTATAAAATGTACATATTTTTTTGAAAATTTCCTTGAAATAGACAAAAAACCTGCCGATATATCAGCAGGTTTTGATATTAATAACAAAAGATCATGTATGACAAAAAGTGGAATTTTGTTATAGTGTTGAGAGTTGAGATAAATGATAATTTGCGGGGAAGCCCCCGCGGGCAATGTCACCCCCGAATTAAGTTTAAATAGTAAGCCGTTTGAACGTGTAGCCCCCTCA
>CANQXX010000044.1 GCA_947627905.1 uncultured Clostridia bacterium | reverse complement strand
TAACAATACCTCCTATGGTTTCTATTATACCATAGGAGGTCTTTTTTGTCACTGTTCTTTTTTACTGGTTCGGTTCAAAAGCGTCGGAGGTTTATGCTTTTATTTGTTTCTGTCGGAAAGCGGGACATAATCCCTGTGCCCCTGAACGCTCCTGTAAGCCGGACGGATTATCTTTCCGGCGTTGATAAGTTCTTCTATGCGGTGAGCTGACCAGCCTGCGATCCTTGCAATTGCAAATATCGGCGTGTAAAGCTCCGGCGGAAGTGCGAGCATACTGTATGCAAACCCGCTGTAGAAGTCGATGTTTGCCGAAACGCCTTTATATATCCTGCGTTCCTTGGCGATCACTTCCGGAGCAAGGCGTTCGATCTTATTGTAAAAGGCATATTCTTTTTCCATATGCTTTTCTTCGGAAAGTTTCTTTACCGCTTTTCGCAGTATAGCCGCCCTTGGGTCGGATATGGAATAGACTGCGTGTCCCATTCCGTAAATAAGCCCCGATCTGTCAAAAGCCTCTTTGTGAAGAAGTTTTGTAAGATAGTCGCGGATAGCGTCCTCGTCCTCCCAGTCGGAGAGCTTATCCTTCATGTCATTGAACATCATGGTCACTTTGATGTTGGCACCGCCGTGTTTAGGTCCTTTCAGCGAAGCAAGCGCCGCGGCAATGGTAGAATATGTATCCGTTCCGGAAGATGTTACCACATGAGTGGTGAAGGTGGAGTTGTTTCCTCCGCCGTGTTCGGCGTGAAGCACCAGAGCAAGGTCAAGTATGTTGGCTTCCAAAGGAGAAAAATTACTGTCCGGACGCAGCATATGGAGTATATTTTCAGCAGTTGAGTATCCGAATACCGGCTGATGTATAAAAAAGCTGTCTCCGTCGTGATAATATGCTTTAGCCTGATAACTGTATACCGCTATCAGCGGGAAAAGCGCTATCAGTTCAAGAGATTGCCTGAGAACGTTTGGTATGGACGTATCATTAGGCATATCGTCATATGAATAAAGCGTCAGAACGCCTCTTGCAAGACCGTTCATGATATCGTCGCTGGGTGATTTCATGATAATATCCCTTACAAAAGTAGTGGGGAGTTTTCTGTAATCGGCAAGCAGACGGCAGAATCTTTCAAGGGATACCGGGTCGGGCAGCTCTCCGAACAGGAGAAGATATGTTATTTCCTCAAAACCGAAACGTTTATCTTCAATAAATCCTTTGACAAGGTCGTTTATATTGTATCCGCGGTAGTATAGTTCACCGTCGCATGGTATAGTATTTCCTTCGGCGTCTGTTTTTGAAGAAATAATTTCGGATATTTCAGTAAGTCCTGCAAGGACGCCTTTTCCGTTTATGTCTCTGAGACCGCGTTTTACATCGTATCTTGTGTAAAGACCGGGATCTATCCCGCCGTTTTTTACGCAGAGAGCCGAATAATCAATTATTTCCTGAGTAATGTTTGAAAAATTATAGTTTGAAGTCATTCGATCCTTCCTTTCCAGTAAAAATTGACTGCTTTAGTACAGCTATTTAACCATTTTAACATTATACAATATACATTATAGCACATTGTTAATAAAAAATCAAGCGAAAATACTATTTCACATAACTTTCACATAAATATATTTATTAAATTTTATCGGAATAACTATTGAAATTTATAAAGAAGTGCTGTATAATAAATATGTATATTTTCTTGAAGAGAGGAGATGTTCCGCTCCGGCGGAACGCTGTTTCTTAAAAATGAACGTATTGGTGATAGGCTGCGGAAAGGTAGGCTCTACGCTTTGCAACAGACTTTCGGCGCAGGGACATGACGTTTCCGTGATAAACAGCAATCAGGAACAGTTTGCCAATCTGTCTCCGGAATTTACCGGCTACACAACTCTCGGAGTAGCTATAGATCAGGACGTACTCAGACGCGCCGGGATCGAGAACTGTGACGCCCTTGCGGCTGTAACGTCAGACGATAATATGAATCTTATGGTAGCGCAGCTTGCTAAGGAATTTTTCCATGTTCCGAGAGTATTTTCAAGGATAAATGATCCTAAGAAAAACGATGTTTTCAGGGAGTTCGGATTAGAGACCGTATGTCCCACTAATCTTACTGTTTCAATGCTTTGCACAGCTTTGCAGGAGGGCTCCTCCTCAAGTGTGAATGTAGGCGATCATACTATGCTGATGTATGAGAACGAAGTTCCCAAGGATTTTGTAGGAAAACGCGTAAGCGAGATCAGCTTTGAGGATGACGAAGTGCTTGTTGCGGTGGAACACGCTGATAAGACCCTCAGCAAAATGTTCCTTACGAATTATGAGATACTGAAAGGCGATAAATTCATTGTTGCCAAATTTGCAGACTGATTTTGTTAGGAGAGTATTGAATTGAAAGTTACTATAATCGGAGGCGGAAAGGTAGGCTACTATCTTGTCCGCACATTGATAGAACATGGGCATGAACCGTCGGTTATAGAGATCGACAGGGCGGTTTGCGAGCATATTGCCAATGAAATGGATATACCTATCATATGCGGCGACGCTACAAGGCTGGAAGTCCTTGAAAGTGCAGGGCTGGAAGATTCAAGCGCGTTTGTAAGCGTTACAGGCTCTGACGAGACAAACCTTATAGCCTGTCAGCTTGCCAAAAAGAAATTCGGCGTTGAAAAGACGGTCGCCAAATCAAACAATCCGAAAAATGTAGCCGCTATGCAGGCTCTGGGCATAGATAACGTTATAAACAGCACAAACAGCATTGCTTCGCTTATTGAAAGGGAAGTCGATACTTCAAGGATAAAACAGCTTCTTTCGCTGAACAGGGGAGAGGTCACGCTTTTTGAAGTCCAGCTTCCGGAAAATTATGTCTATGACGGAAAAATGCTCATGGATATCAAGCTGCCTATACTGTTCAATATCGTTTCAATAACCAGAAACGGCTGTATGATAATCCCAAGAGGTCAGTCTATGCTCAAAAGCGGCGATAAACTTCTTGTAATATCTGAGACAGATGTTGTAAAAGAGCTTAAATCAGTCCTTAAAATAAAGGATTGATTATCCTTAAAAGGGTGGTGAATATGCCTGTGGACGCTAAAAAAAATATTATATCCGATAATAAAACTGAAAATATAAATGCTGCGGCTAAAATATCCGCAAAAAACAAGACAGTTTCAAAGCACGGCGGAAGACCCGCAGCAGGATCAAAGCCGGCAAAGCTCCGCCCACAGGAGGAAAAAGACATATTTGCCCTTGATATAGGAACAAGAAATGTTGTGGGTATTATCGGGCATATGTCGGATTATACATTCTGTATAGACTATACGGCTGCCGTACCTCACAAGCAGAGGGCTATGATAGACGGTCAGATAGAGGATATTTCCGAAGTGGCGCGCGTTGCGGGCATGGTAAAGGAAAAACTCGAAGAAAAGTCCGGTATAAAACTTTCCCGAGCAGCCATAGCTGCTGCCGGACGGGCGCTAAGGACGCGCAGAACGCAGATGTCGTTCAATATTGAGGACAAAGAAACTATAACGGCTGATGATATAAAGACCTTTGAACTGGAATGTTCCATTAAAGCTCAGGAAGAGCTTGACGCCGAAAAGGGAGATCAGGCGTTTTCTTTTTACTGCGTCGGACATACGGTGATAAGATATCTGCTTGACGATTATCAGATAAGCTCTCTTGCGGGACATAAAGGAAAAAGAGCGGCTGTAGAGCTTATTGCGGCATTTCTGCCCGAAACTGTGGTAGAAAGCCTATATGCCGTTACGGATATGACCGGTCTTGACGTATCGAGCCTTACGCTTGAGCCTATAGCGGCTATGAATGTTATAATACCGCCGAATATCCGGCTGATAAATATTGCTCTGGCCGATATAGGCGCAGGAACGTCCGATATTGCCATATCGCAGAACGGCAGCATAGTTGCATATGCAATGTCAACTGTTGCAGGAGATGAGATAACCGAAGAGATAGTTAAAAATTATATCGTCGATTTCCAGACTGCCGAAAAAATGAAGCTCAGCAGCGGAAAAGGAACAATATCATATAAAGATATCCTCGGATTTGAACATTCAATAGAAGAAAAAGAATTTTTTGACAGCCTTATTCCTGCTGTAGAAACTCTTGCAGACGATATTTCGGAGCATATAATCGCCGCCAACGGACAGGCTCCGGCAGCTGTATTCCTTGTCGGCGGAGGAAGCCTCGTTCCCGGACTTGCGCAGGCAGTCGCCGAAAAACTTGGTATCCCGCAGTCAAGAGTGGCAATAGGCGGCAGGGAAGCAATGAAAAATATCTCCTTCGGCAAAAGCAGGATAACCGGTCCGGAATATGTAACCCCTGTGGGAATAGGAGTTACAGCCGCAAAGAACGGCGGATATGATTTTTCAGTTATAACGCTCAACGGTAAAAAAATACGGATATTTGACACAAGGACTGTCCGTATACTTGACCTGCTTATGTCGGAGGGCTATAAGACTTCACATATCATAGGTCATACCGGAAGAAGCCTTACCTTTACTCTGAACGGCGAAAAACAGTTTTTCAAGGGAGAACCATCAACGGCGGCAGAAGTGACCGTCAACGGCGAAGCTGCTTCTCTGGAAACTACGGTGCGTCAGGGAGATATTATAGAATTTCGTCCTGCCGTAAACGGAAAAAATGCAGAAGTAAGAATTTCCGATATAGCAGGAGATGTTGCCGTCCGCAAGGTATTTATCGACGGTACCGAATATCCTTTCGGGGCCATTGCAGCCGTAAATGACAGACGGATAACTTCAGATCGGATGATACAGAACTTTGATAATGTGACAGTTTCCGAAATAGAAACTCTCGGTGAACTTATGGAAACGCTGCCGTTTGATACTTCGCGGCTGGATTTCTATAAATCAGGAAAACTTCTTTCTATCGACCATATCCTGCGCGATAATGATGATATCATAACTGCCGACAAACCTGCTGCAAGGAGCGATGAAACTTCTTCAAAACTTATATCAGGGCTTCCGGACAGCAGAAATTCCGAAAATACTCCCGAAGGATTCAGGGTAACTCTTAACGGAAAAAGCATTATTCTTGAACCTCGTCCGAACGATCTTCCGCATGAATTTATAGAGCTTATGGCACTGGCGGATATAGACCTTGATTCGCCGCCGAAAAGCGGTGATATGATACTCACCGTAAACGGCAAAGAAGCAGGTTTTATGGACGTTCTTCACGAGGGAGACGATGCCGTTATCAAATGGGCAGAAGCATAAAAATTCAGAAAAAAGGCTGCACGATCGCTTGTGCAGCCTTAAAATTATCCTGAACATGACAGCCGCGCCAATATTCCGGGACGGCTCTGATCGAACAAATGTAAAAAAAATATTAACTTAAATTATTCTATTGACAAAAAAAAACTTTTTTGATATAATGTTATCTGTTACGGTGATATGCGGATATGGCGGAATCGGCAGACGCGCTAGATTCAGGTTCTAGTGGTAGCAATACCGTGTGTGTTCAAGTCACATTATCCGCACCAGAAATATCCTGCAAACAAGAATATTCTTGCTTGCAGGATATTTTTTATGTGAATTTTATTTTCAGACCGCCAGAAGTTATATAAAATTTACAAAATCCACTTGACAGTTAATCGTTTTCTATGTACAATATATAATATATGAGCGGAATTTGTTTCCGCATATAAAGGTAATTTATGTGATAAATGTGCAGCTTTGCACATAATTTTAAGGAGGATATAAGCAATGGGCGAGTTTTTCAAAAACATAGGCAAAATTCCATATGAGGGCAAGAACAGTACAAACCCTCTTGCGTTCAAGTATTATGATCCGGACGAGATCATAGGCGGTAAAAAAATGCGCGATCAGCTGAAATTTGCGCTTTCATGGTGGCATACAATGGGCGGCGACGGAACGGATATGTTCGGCGTAGGAACTGCCGACAAGAGCTGGGGCGAATCAGATCCCGCTGCAAGAGCAAAAGCTAAGGTGGACGCTGCTTTTGAGATAATGGATAAACTTTCTATAGATTACTTCTGCTTCCATGACAGAGACCTCTCTCCCGAGTACGGTGATCTTGCTGAAACTAATGCAAAGCTGGACGAAGTTACAGATTATATCGTTGAGAAGATGAAGAACGATCCTTCCAAAAAGTGCCTCTGGGGAACGGCTAAGTGCTTTGACCACCCAAGATATATGCACGGCGCAGGAACTTCTCCCTCGGCGGACGTTTTTGCATATGCAGCCGCTCAGATAAAGAAAGCCATTGAAGCTACGGTAAAACTGGGCGGAAACGGATATGTTTTCTGGGGCGGACGTGAGGGCTATGAAACTCTCCTGAATACAAATATGGCTCTGGAACTGGATAACATGGCGCGCCTTATGAAAATGACCGTTGAATATGCTCGTTCTATCGGCTATAAGGGCGATTTCTATATCGAACCCAAGCCCAAGGAGCCTACAAAACATCAGTATGATTTCGATACCGCAACAGTCCTTGGATTCCTCCGCAAGTACGGTCTGGACAAGGATTTCAAGATGAATATCGAAGCTAACCATGCTACTCTTGCACAGCATACTTTCCAGCATGAGCTGAGAGTTGCAAGGGATAACGGCGTTTTCGGTTCTATAGACGCTAATCAGGGCGATACTCTCCTTGGCTGGGATACCGACCAGTTCCCCACAAATGTTTATGACGCTGCACTTTGTATGTATGAAGTCCTCAAGGCAGGCGGATTTACAAACGGCGGTCTGAACTTCGATTCCAAGGCTCGCCGCGGCTCTTACACACCTGAGGATATCTTCCACAGCTATATTGCAGGTATGGATACATTTGCTCTCGGTCTGAAAATTGCCGACAAGATGATCTCAGACGGCAGAATTGATAAGTTCGTTGCTGATCGTTATGCTTCATGGAATACAGGCATAGGCGCAGATATCATCAGCGGCAAGGCTACTCTTGCAGACCTTGAAAAATATGCTCTTGCCAAGGGTGAAGTTACCGCTTCCCTTACCAGCGGCAGACAGGAAATGCTTGAATCTATTCTTAACAACATTATGTTCAGCCTTTGATCAAAATATCCGGGGAAACCGCATAAAGCGGTTTCCCTGAATACAGTATAGGGAGGTCTTATATGGCAGACTTTATTCTTGAAACGGAGCGGCTCGGTCTGCGGCGGTTTGAAGCCTCCGACGGAGAGGACTTTGCCGAGATACTGACAGATGAAGAAACAAGTTATTTTGAACCTTACGACACATTTACATATGAAAACGCGGTAAAAGAAGCGGAAAAACTTGCAGGCGATGAGCGTTTCTTTGCCGTGATCCTTAAAGATACCGGAAAACTTATCGGAAAAATTTATTTTGAGGATAAAAAGTTTTTCGGCGCGTGGGAAATAGGATATTCTTTCAACCGTAAATTCTGGGGAAACGGCTATGCGCTGGAAGCGGTAAAAGGCGTTATGAACTATGCCTTTACGGAAATGAACGTCCGCAGGATATATGCGGAAGCCGATGTTCTCAACACCCGTTCGATAAAACTTCTTGAACGGGCGGGACTTAGAAAAGAAGGCGTTTTTGTAAAAAGCGCATATTTTCAGAAAGATAAGAACGGCGAGCCGATCTGGGGCGATTTTGCGGATTATGCAATTTTAAAGGACGAATACAACAGTAAAAACTGATATTATACAGGGAGTTAAGTGATGACAAAAACGTTGATGAAAAATATTATCCCATTAAGAAATGCAGTGCACCGGAACATTCATTAACGGTTATGCCGGATAAGATAAATAATATGACCTTAACATTAAAAATCGGGAGGAAATTTTATGCGTTATGCAATAGGGATCGACATCGGAACAAGCGGTACTAAAACCGTTCTTTTTGATGAGGAGGGAAAGGTAATTATTTCCGCTACGGTAGAATACCCAATGTATCAGCCGAAAAACGGTTATGCGGAACAGGATCCGGCTGACTGGTACAATGCCGCAGTTTCCACAATAAAGACCGTTCTGGAGAAAAGCGGCGTAGCTAATACGGATATTGTGGGAATAGGTCTTTCCGGACAGATGCACGGTCTTGTTATGCTTGACGAGAACTGCGAAGTTATCCGCAGATCAATTATCTGGTGCGATCAGAGAACTGCCAGAGAAGTTGATGAAATGAACAGCAAGCTCGGCAGAGAAAAACTTATTGAAATTACCGCAAATCCTGCCCTTACAGGCTGGACGGCAGCAAAGATCCTCTGGGTGAGAAATAACGAACCGGAAAATTACGCGAAATGCCGTCATATACTTCTTCCGAAAGATTATGTCCGTTATAAACTGACAGGGGAATTTGCAACCGAAGTGTCTGACGCTTCCGGAATGCAGCTTTTAGACGTTCCTCACCGCCGCTGGAGCAAAGAGGTATGCGACGCTCTTGATATTGATATGTCCATGCTGGCAACGGTATATGAATCCTGCGAAGTTACCGGAAAGATAACAGCCAAGGCTGCGGAGCTCACCGGTCTTGCTGAGGGAACGATAGTTGTGGGCGGAGCAGGAGACAACGCCGCTGCCGCTGTAGGAACGGGCGTTGTTGCCGACGGAAAAGCATTCACGACTATAGGAACATCGGGCGTTGTTTTTGCGCACACTTCAAAAGTTTCGATCGACCCGAACGGAAGAGTTCATACCTGCTGCGCCGCTGTTCCGGGAGAATGGCATATCATGGGCGTAACACAGGGCGCGGGACTTTCCCTTAAATGGTTCAGAGACAATTTCTGTCAGGCTGAAAAGGACACCGCCAAACTTATGGGCGTTGATGAATATTATCTTATGGATAAAGAAGCGGAGACAGTTCCCATAGGCGCAAACCGTCTGATATATCTTCCGTATCTTATGGGTGAAAGAACGCCGCATCTTGATCCGGACGCAAGAGGAATGTTTTTCGGACTTTCCGCTATCCATACCAAAAAGGATATGCTTCGCGCGGTAATGGAGGGCGTTGCATATTCTCTCAGAGACTGCGTTGAGATCTGCAGGGGAATGGGCATAAACGTTTCGGATATGATGGCTTGCGGCGGAGGAGGAACTTCCCACTTGTGGAGACAGATGCTTGCCGACCTGTATGCCTGTCCGGTAAAAACGGTATCTTCCAAGGAGGGTCCGGCTCTTGGCGTAGCGATACTTGCCTTTGTGGGCGCGGGAGTTTACGGAAGCGTTCAGGAAGCCTGTGAAAAAATAGTCGGCATAAGCAAGATACAGAAGCCGGTAAAGGAAAATATTTCTGTTTACGAAAAATATTTCCGGCTTTACGATGAAATTTATCCTGCTGTCAAGGATAAATGCGCTAAGCTCGCGAAACTTTGATATGAAAAAACTCCTGCCGGGCAGAAGCCGGCAGGAGTTTTTTACAGCAGCAAACATTGGAAAACAAAAGAAAATTAATTTTTGGATTTCCGCAGACATTTCCTCAAAACATCAAGAAAATATTCAAGACTTATGGTATTATAATATCAAGATAACGTTATCGGAACGGTGATAAAATGAATAAATTTGAAATTCTGTCTCAGGTTCTTGAATACATTGAGGAAAATATTACGGAGGACATATCTCCGGAGGACTGCGCTAAGAAATGCGGTTATTCGCTTTCCAATATGCAAAAAATGTTCCGATGTGTTTTTCACATTGGGATAAGCGATTACATTTCAAGGCGAAGGCTGACCGCTGCGGCAAAGGAGCTTATCGGAACGGACGCGTCAATTCTTGATATTGCTTTGAAATACGGATATAATTCCCACGAGACCTTTACAAGAGCGTTTGTGAGATTATGGGGAATTACGCCGTCGGAATTTCGCAGAACGAGAAGCTTTTCCGGAATTTTCCCAAAGCTGGAACAGCCGAGACAGGTATTTGATGAAAGGGGAAATTTGATAGTGACAAGCAAAAAATTTTTCGATCAGACAGACCTTTATGATCTCATTCTGGAACGCAGAGGAAAGTTCGCAGTATGCTTTGATATGGTGCACCTTATGTACATCAACGATACTTTCGGATATCCCGCCGGAGATATGGCGATCGCCGAATGTCTCCGCAGGATCGACGAAGCAGCCGAAGATGATATGTTCCTTATGCGGATAGGCGGAGACGAGTTTGTGCTGATAACAAACCTTGACGATATTTCAAGCGCAGAAGAGATCGCAGAAAAAATTCTTGCTTTCAACGAAAAAACTGTCAGGGCGGGTGAGAACGATATTCCGGTATCGATGCATGCGGGATATATCAAAATTCCCGAAAAAGGCAATATCCGATATAACGATCTGTTCAACAGCTTTATGATCGCAGGCAGGGGAGACTGAAATTCCTGAAATTTAAAATGCGTTCCGGAATTTCCGGAGCGCATTTTTTGTAGGATTTTTCAATAAAGCTATTGCAATTTACTAAAAAATATGGTAAAATAATTTTAATAAATTTTACGAAAGGACATGATACCAATGAAACTTTTTATTGATACCGCTAATGTAAACGACATCAGAGAAGCCAACGACTGGGGCGTTATCTGCGGCGTTACTACAAATCCTTCCCTTATTGCAAAAGAAGGACGTGTTTTTGAAGAAGTAGTCAAGGAAATAACGGAGATAGTTGACGGACCTATCTCTGCGGAGGTTATTTCTCTTGAAGCCGATAAAATGGTAGAGGAAGCTATCCCGCTCGCCAAGATACATGAAAATATCGTTATCAAGCTCCCTATGTGCGCAGAGGGTCTTAAAGCCTGCAAAAAACTTACCGCTATGGGGATAAAGACAAATGTAACTCTCGTTTTCTCCGCTGCACAGGCTCTGCTTGCGGCGAATGCCGGCGCTACTTATGTTTCACCGTTCCTTGGCAGACTTGATGATATCGGCATGGAGGGAATGTCCCTTATTTCCGAGATAGTTGATATTTTCAGCGTTCAGGGAATAAAAACGGAAATAATTGCCGCTTCTATCAGAAATCCTATCCATGTTACCGCTGCCGCTCGTCTTGGCTGCGATATTGCTACCGTTCCTATGAACGTTCTCCGTCAGATGATAAATCATCCTCTTACGGACGCAGGTATCGCACGTTTCCTCAAGGACTGGGAGGGTGCAAAGAAAGCGTAATTTGCGTTATATAACAATATAAAATATCAGCGGACGGGAATGATCCCGTCCGCTGTTTTGCGTTTATTATTTTATTCTGTAAACCATTTTCTTACAAAAGGAATGAACATTCCGCCTATTGCGTTTCCGAGAGACATAACTATCAGGTAGCCGAACGCCTTTGCCGACCACATTTTTGCGGCGGTGAAGTAGAACATATTCGCCACACAGTGTTCAAATCCGCTGAGAATAAACACCATTACCGGCAGAAATACCGCAAACATTTTTCCCATAGGGTTTTCTATTTTTTTGAAGCCGTCCGCGGCAATGAACATCAGCATTCCGCAGAAAAACGAAAGTATCAGTATGCTGAGTAAGTTGTCCGCAAGTTTTGTTTCGCAAAGTCCGGCGGCTTTTTCGCTTATCCCGGAAGCTCTCGTGCAGAGGATAAGTCCGCCGGTAGCCATTGTTCCGGCAAGATTTCCAAGCCAGATGATAAGCAGATCAATTATGTATGACGGCTTGTTTTCCACGGCGTAGCCGACTTTTCCGGTAAAAAGATTGAATCCGAAAGAAAGTATTACGAACAGCCCCGTTCCGAACAGGAACGCGCCTATGTACTTATTATCGCAGGAAAGATAAACTATTCCGCCAATGCCTATGGCAAAGCCTGTCAGCAGCGCCCGGAGAAAAATATCAATGACCCTTTTCAAAATATCACAGCCTTTTAAAATATTATAGCTCAATTATAACATTTTTCGACATATAAAGCAAGAGCTGATATTCTTTTTCTGCTCATTATTAACAATTTATCAAAAAAAAAAAAAAAACAACCTGTTAAACACTTTGTTTATAAAATATGCTACAATTATCATCGTTAGAAATTATGACAATTTTTTTACAAAAAAAGGAGTATATTTTATGAAAATCAAAAAATTACTTGCGGTGCTGACTGCGCTTACTATGGCAGCTTCCTTTGCGGCTTGCAGCGGAAATGACGAAACACAGGGCGAAGCAGAGAAAACAACTGCTTTTGCGGAGAAAGCAGAAAACGACAGCGAACAGGAAACAACAAAAACCGAAAAAGAAACGGAAAAAGAGACAGAAGCCGAAACTACTACAGAAGAAACCACGACTACAGAAGCCGAAACAGAACCTCCTCTCGAAGTTGTAGAGCCTGCGGCGGAAGAGTTTGAGTATAACTATGACGCGGCTTTAAAGGGTATTATTATCACAAAATACATAGGAAAAGCAGAAGCAATAAGAATACCGGAGCAGTTAGACGGCGATCCTGTTGTAAGACTTAGATTATCCGGTAATTTTACTTATGCCGAAGTACCCGACACAATAACCGAAATGGGTGAAAGTGCTTTCAGTGGTTGTTTGCGTCTTAAAAATGTAAAACTTCCAAGTAATATCACAAAAATTGATGATAGTGCATTTCAGAATTGTAGCTGTCTTGAAAGTATAACTATAAGTTCAAATATAGTATCAATTGGTGATAATGCTTTTAGAGATTGCCGTTTGTTGAAAAGTGTGGAAATACCAGAAAGTGTAAAGGTTATAGGAGAACATGCTTTTAGAGGCTGTAATAGTTTACAAAGTGCAACTATAGGTGAAGGAGTGGAAGAGATAGGAGAATACGCTTTTTATGGTTGCAGTGAGTTAGAAGAAATAGTTGTGCCTGACAGTGTAACTGTTATGGGTAAGGGTGCTTTTTGGACATGTTTGAAATTAAAAAAAGTGACTTTATCAAATAATATTGAAAAGATATTCGGTAGAACATTTAGTGGCTGTGAAGAATTAAAAGAAATAAATATGCCTGAGAATTTAAAAACAATAGACGGTGATGCTTTTAAAAATTGCATTTCTCTTAGAGAACTTAGTTTACCTGATGGTGTTGAAAAGCTTTATTACATAGGTGTAATTTTTGCAGGCTGTGATGCACTTACTGTGACTTATAAGGGCAAGGAATACAATTATACCAATTGGGACGAATTGGAAAATGATGTTCAATCGAATAATAAATAAAAGCTAAAAAACCGCTGCCTTAAAGTGAACTGCACCAATTTGTACGAACAGCACAAAAGCCCCCTATGGAAAAATAAATTAAGAAACGAACTGGCTTC
>CANQXX010000043.1 GCA_947627905.1 uncultured Clostridia bacterium | reverse complement strand
TAGAGGGCGCCCCCTTGGCACTGACGATTACTATAGTTTAAGCCTTGCCAAACAGCCCAGTGAGCTGTTTGGCAACACAGATAAATAAATTTGCGCTTCCCCGCAAATTATCATTTATTTCTGCAATGTTCCATGTGAAAGCGCAGTAAGATACGCATTTATAAATCCGTCAAGATCACCGTCCATTACCGCGCCGATGTTGCCGTTTTCAAAACCCGTACGGTGGTCTTTCGCAAGAGTGTAGGGCATGAATACATATGAACGTATCTGTGCGCCCCATGCGATCTCTTTCTGAACGCCTTTGATATCTTCGATCTTTTCAAGGTGTTCACGCTCTTTTATTTCCACAAGTTTTGACATAAGCATTTTCATGGCGTAATCCTTGTTCTGATACTGGCTTCTCTGTGTCTGGCAGGAAACTACTATTCCCGTTGGGATATGTGTTAAACGCACCGCCGAGGAAGTCTTGTTTACTTTCTGTCCGCCTGCGCCGCTGGCGCGGTAGAAATCTATTTCCAGATCTTCCGGACGAATTTCAATATTTGTATCCGCTTCGCTCATTTCCGGCATGACTTCAAGAGAAGCAAAGGAAGTGTGTCTCCGTCCCGACGCGTCAAAAGGCGAAACTCTTACCAGACGGTGAACGCCCATTTCCGATTTTAAAAATCCGTAAGCATTTATTCCCTCAACAAGCAGTGACGCAGATTTCAGCCCTGCTTCATCACCGTCAAGATAATCAAGAGTAGTTACCTTGTAGCCGTGGCTCTCCGCCCACATATTGTACATTCTGAAAAGCATCTGAGCCCAGTCCTGCGCTTCCGTTCCGCCTGCGCCCGCATGGAACGTAAGGATAGCGTTCTTGCTGTCATATTCGCCCGTGAGAAGCGTTGTCAGCTTCATTGCTTCAAGTTCTTTCTTGAAATGCTCCGCATCACGCTTTATCTCCATTGCGGTCTCTTCGTCGTCCTCTTCTTCCATGGCAAGCTCTATCATGGTAAGAGCGTCCTCCAATTTTTCGTTGAGCTTGTCATAGCTTTCAATTGTGGCTTCGTGGTGCTTTATGGTCTGCATGACTTTCTGTGAATTTTCAATATCGTTCCAGAAACCGTCCTTTCCGGATTCCTCACGCAAACGGACAATTTCCTCCTTTGCCTTGTCGATATCAAGAATTTCGTAAAGCTGTTTCATATCCTTGCGGTAACCTTCCAGTTCTACTTTAAGTTCGTCCAATAACAGCATTTGAAATGCTCCTTTCAAATTTTAAAAATAACACATAATATTTATAAGTGTTGAGAGTTGAGAGTTAAGCGTTGAGATATAAAAGTCTAACCTTAAACTTATTTCAGGGGTGAATTGCGTTAAGGCTCAGCCTTCCTCCAACATCAATAAGACTTCCCGCAGAAGTTTGCAGGCAAGCGCCGTGGATATCCCGCTCGGATCATAGTGCGGGGAAAGCTCGTTAAGATCGGCAGCAACGATATCCAGTTCTTTAAGTTTAAGGACGGCATTCAACAGCTCCTTGAAAGAAACTCCTCCGGCTTCCGGCGTGCCTGTTCCGGGAAATTCCGACGGATCAAGTACGTCCATATCTATAGTCAGGTAAACCTTTTTGCCTTTGAGCGTGTCAAGAATTTCTTCTATCCCGTTCACGTCAAAACGGTGCATTTTCGTATGCTTTTCGGCAAAACGGAACTCCTCACGTTCTCCGCTCCTTATGCCGAACTGAAAAATATGTCCGTCTCCCACAAGCTCGTGACATCTTCTCATAACGCAGGCGTGGGAATTTTTCACGCCTAAATAATCGTCCCGAAGATCTGCGTGAGCGTCAAACTGGATAATGTAAAGATCGTTATATTTTTTTACTGCGGAACGCACCGCTCCCAGAGTGACCGAATGTTCACCGCCCAGCATAACGGGACGCTTCCCGTCAGCAAATATTTCGTCGGCAATTTCTTCTATCTGTTCAAGAGCCGTTTCCACCGAACCGATACAAAGCTCCGGATCGCCTGCGTCAAAAATGTCATAGTCCAGCAGGTCTTTATCCTGATAAGGAGAATATGTTTCTATCCCGAAACTTTCGGAACGTATTGCCGAACAGCCAAAGCGCGTTCCCGGACGGTAAGAAGTCGTACTGTCAAAGGGCGCTCCGAAAATAACGGTCCTTGCCTTTTCATATTCGCAGCCGCAGCCTATAAAGGCTTTTCTCTCTGTCTGCATAAGTTATCCTTTCCTGATCATGAATTTTCAAGCAATTCCTTTACATAATTGGGAATTGCAAAACAGCCCTTGTGAAGATCCGTATTGTAATATTTCGTTTTTATCCCGAGAGCGTTCCATTTTTCCGCGTCGGCGTTCAGGGGGTCAATATTTTTTGAAGCAAACCCGAACAGCCAGTGTCCGGACGGATATGTGGGAATGTGTACCTGATATACCCGGCAGATGTCAAAAAATTCTTTTATCCGTCTGTGGGCTCTCTGCATAGCCTTTGCATCCTCGGCATAATATGGACTTTCATGCTGATTGACGAGTATGCCGTTTTCCGTCAGCGCACTGAAACAGTTCCCGTAAAATTCGCTTGTGAAAAGTCCCTCCCCCGGTCCGAAAGGATCGGTGCTGTCAACGATTATAAGATCGTAAAGGTTTTCCTTGCGGCGGACGAAACGCAGTCCGTCATCATAAAAAATGTGAACTCTGGGGTCGTCTAATTTGCAAGCCGTTACGGGGAGAAACTCCCTGCTCACTTCAACTACCCGCTCGTCGATCTCTACCATATCTATATTTTCTATGGAATCATATCTTGTCAGTTCGCGGACAGTTCCGCCGTCGCCTGCGCCGATAACGAGAATATTCTTTATCTCGGGATTTGAAGCCATAGCAACGTGAGTTATCATTTCGTGATAGATAAACTCGTCCTTTTCGGTGAGCATCATCAGTCCGTCAAGAGTGAGAAACCTGCCGAACTCCGGACTTTCAAAAACGTCTATCCTCTGATATTCGCTCTGCTCGGAATGAAGCTGCTTATTTATCCGTATGGACAATTTCACGTCCTTTGTATGGGGTTCGCTGAACCATAGTTCCATAACTTATTATCCTTTCTTGTGCTTGTTCAGGTAAGAGGGCTTGACGAATAATTTCACTAACCGCGGAAATTTTTCCGCGTTGTACATAACATACCAGCTTACGGCGTTTTTACGTCCCATTATTATTTTTTTCCGGAGTTTCCTCGGCTTTGTCCAGAGACATTATTTCCGAACGGTTATAAATATAATACTGTCTCAGACATATTACCGCAGCCACGCTCCAGAGTATGCCTGCTCCCAAGCCGGTCGTGCTGACGATAAGCGATTCGCTGTGAATTATCCCATGTATCGAAACGACTAACATCAGCATGGCGGCAGCCGCAAAGATAAGCCCGAAATAAAGATAACCGCTCTTTCTTTTATACTTTGTATAGCGTTCCATAAAAACTCCTTTCAGCCGTCAATGACCTTTATGCGTTCTATATCCATATCCTCGGTGCCGGTCATCATGCAGCCCCGTTCCTTGGAATATTTTATATGATCCAGTATCTCCGGCGTGATAAGTTCTCCCGGAGCAAGCATGGGTATCCCCGGAGGATAACACATTACGAACTCGCAGCTTACCTTTCCCACACTTTCGGAAATAGGCACAGACTTCTGCTTTCCGTAGAATGCTTCTCTCGGAGAAGTTTCCACCCGGGGAGCGATATACTCATTGTCAAGCATACCGGCTTTATCCCGCGAAAATCTCCGCTTTATCTCCGCCATTGCAGAAACGAGACGTTCAATATCCTTCCACCTGTCTCCGGCGGAAATATATGCAAGGATATTCCCTATATCGCCAAATTCTATCTGGATATCGTAATGATCCCTTAACAGGTCGTAGACTTCTATCCCCGCAAGACCTATATCACGGGTATGGACCGACAGCTTTGTGCGGTCAAAATCGTAAATATCACCGCCGTTTATAAGTTCCTCGGCAAAGGCGTAATATCCGCCGATATTTTCTATTTCCTCACGGGCATATACAGCAGTTTCAAGAGCTTTCCCTATTATCCTCCTGCCGTTTACAGCAAGACTTCTTCTTGAAATGTCAAGGGAAGTTATCAGCAGGTATGAACCGCTTGTGGTCTGGGTAAGGTTTATCACCGCGCGGACGCGTCCCTCGGTGACGCCGAACCGTTCCGCGCCGCTTCCCAGAAGCAGGAAGCTGCTCTGAGTGAGCGAGCCTCCGGATTTATGCATGGAAACGGCTGCCATATCTGCGCCGGCAGCCATTGCGGAAACGGGAAGTCCTTCTCCGAAATAAAAATGTGTTCCGTGAGCTTCGTCAGCAAGCACAGCCATTCCGTGAGAATGAGCGATCTCAACTATTTTTTTCAGATCGGAACATATCCCGTAATATGTGGGATTATTCACAAAAACGGCTTTTGCGTCGGGATTTTCAAGCACGGCTTTTTCCACGTCCGCCGCGCTCATTCCAAGGGGTATGCCCAGTCTTGCATTTACTCCGGGATTGACATAAACAGGAACTGCTCCGCTTAAAATAAGCGAATTTATCGCGCTCCTGTGAACGTTGCGGGGCATTATTATCTTATCTCCGGCAGTACAAACGGAAAGTATCATCGACTGCACCGCAGAGGTAGTTCCGCCTACCATAAAAAAGCAGTAAGCCGCTCCGAATGCGTCCGCTGCCAGCTCCTCCGATTCTTTTATAACGGAAGTTGGGTGGCAGAGATTATCCAGCGGCTTCATTGAGTTTACATCAACGTCAAGACAGGTCTGTCCCAGAAATCCCGTAAGCTCGGGATTGCCTTTTCCGTGCTTATGTCCGGGAACATCAAACGGAACTATCCTTGCCTCCCGGTATTTAAGAAGTGCTTCATAAACCGGAGCCCTTGTCTGATCGAGTGCAGACATTCTGCCACCTTCTTTACTATAGATTTACGCCGTCAATACAGTTTTTATAAAAAAATTCTGTTATTATTTCAGGAGCGCCGCTTTCATAAAAATCAATAAGCAATTTTAAAAATTCGTTTTGTTTTTCTACAGGTATACAAAATATCCCTACACCGTTTTCTATCATTATTTTATTAGCAGCGATCTGGGCGGTGCGTTTGTTGCCGTCCATAAAAAGCTGACTTCGCATGATATAAAGGCAAAGTGAAATAGCTTTCTCCGTTGCTGATGTATTTTTGTCATTAATTATACTGTCAATATTGTTTTGCACATTTTCTTCATCGGGTATTTCGGGGCGCCAATGTGTGCCGCCTATCTTTACATCAGCAGTTCTAAGCATTCCTTCATTAATTACAACGCTTTTTCCTACATATGAATTTATCTGCTTTATAAATCTCAGATCTGTCGGATAATCAATATTATCCAGAATGAACTGCCATGCGTGCTTCAGATTATTTACCTTTATAGTTTCTTCAACAGTCAGCCCGGCAACAGTGCGTCCGTCAAAAATTTCCTGTGTATCCGGATATGTGACGGCGATTCCCTCAAGGCGGGACTCACTATAGATGCTGTCAACGATATTGCGCTTTGCATAAAGAATATTGTTATCAAGGGACATTGAAAATTTATCCTTTAGCATTATTTATCCCACCTGTTCAATAAATGTTCATTCCGCTGAAAATTTCTATCATCTCCCGGCGGAGAGCGTCGTTTATCTCAAGCCTGCGCTTGGGGGCAAGCTCGTAGGTATCGGTATTGAAAAGATAATTCTGGAGAAATATCTCCTTTATCATCATTTTTGTGTGGAAGATATTGGACTGATAAACATTTACATCAACGGCGTCATACCGTTCGAGAGTTTCCTTGTTTATATAGTCCTGTATGGAAGTTATATCGTGATCTATAAACAGCTTTTTGCCGTGTTCGTCACGGGTAAATCCGCGGACGCGGTAGTCAATGGTTATGATATCCGAATCAAAGCTGCCGATAAGATAGTCAAGGGACTTTAACGGCGTGGTCTGTCCGCAGGTGGATACGTCGATATCCACACGGAATGTGGTTATCTCGTTGTCAGGGTGAAATTCGGGATAAGTATGAACGGTAAGATGACTTTTGTCCAGATGTCCGGCAATGCTCTGCTTTACCGGCGGAAATGCTCCGCCCATTTTCCCCATATTGCAGGACGCGTCAATATCCTCTATATCCTTGTCCGATACCAGTATCGTCACCGAAGCTCCCTGCGGGTCATAGTCCTGCTTGGAGATGTTCAGCACATGAGCGCCTATCATTTCGGTAACGTCGCATAATATCTTGGTAAGACGGTCGGAATTGTACTGCTCGTCAATATATTTGATATAATCCTGCTGTTCTCTCGCGCTTTTAGCATAGCAGATATCATATATATTGAAGCTGAGAGTTTTGGTAAGATTATTGAAGCCGTAAAGCTTGAGCTTTTCGTTCAACCCTATCCTCACGTTCCTTTCATTTTTAAATGTTCATATACATTGAATGATACGCTAAAATCCCGTAAATGTCAATAGATTTCCGCAAATTTCTTTTTTCATCAATACAAATATTTTAAAATCTTTCAAATTCTCCGCCATGCTCGCATATTCTCACGAATGCTCTGTATGGAATTATAAGGAAATCTATGTTATTGACGGTCTTTTTTATACCATTCCTTAACGACCTGCTCGGCTTTTTTGCCGACTATTGAAAATCCCATTTCAGGCGATCTCTGAGGTATCTTTGTGTACCAGTCCCACCAGAAAAATCCTGCAAACCATTTTTTATCCCACAATGCTCTCATGCAGGAATTATAGAAGTTTGCCTGTTCGTCCTCATCGTAGGGAAATTCCCTGTGGCTGAAATCATAAGGCATCATAGCGCAGCCCTTTGCGCTGCGGCAGCCTATCTCCATGAAAATGACCTGTTTCCCGCCGTTTTCTTCTGAAAGGCGGGCAAGGCTCTCGGTCTGTCTGAGCCATTCGTTATACATATTTTCTTCGCTGTCGCCGGGAACTTTCCCTACGCCGAAATATGCGGAAGTTCCTATGTAATCTACGGCGTCCCACCATTTTACTCCGTATTCCTTGCCGTGGTTGGTGTTATAAACAAGCGGACCGTGATAGATCTCCCTCACCTGACGGATAGCCTCCCGCCACTGTTCAACGCGCTGTTCCGTTCCAAGCATCTCACAGCCGACGCAGAACATCTCGCAGCCTGTATCCTCGGCGATCTCAGCATAGTGGCACAAAAACGCCGTATAGCTGTCGAACCATTCTTTCCAGTAGTCCTTGTCGCCTATCTCCCTTTCAGGGAAGAAAATATTTGCTCTCCATATGCCGTCGGCGCAGTTCACCATAGGCTTCATGCAGACTTTCATGCCAAGTGAATGTAGCTTCTCCACAGCCTTTGTGATATCCTTGTCGGTAACGGTATACCGGAAGTCGGGACGTATCAGCGTTGAACTGAAACTGTCCTGCAATACCGTGAACGCAAGAGCAGTCCAGTCGCCGCCAAGAGCGGCGAGCCGTTCCATGGACTCTGCCGCTTCGGGAGTGCGGTACATTCCCTTTCTGCCGTCAAAACCGTAAGTAAAGCCTTTGATAAACATATAAAATTCCTCCTTACAAACTTAGCCTGTCTTAACTTTCGCCTATGAATTGAGAATTATAAAGCTGAGCATAAAATCCGCCTTTGTCAAGCAATGAATTGTGATCTCCCTGCTCGATTATATTTCCGTCTTTCATAACAAGTATAACGTCCGCGTCCTTTATGGTGGAAAGCCTGTGGGCGATTATAAAACTTGTCTTGCCTTTCATCAGCTTTGCAAAAGCGCTCTGTATCTTTAACTCCGTGCGGGTGTCTATGCTGGAAGTAGCTTCGTCAAGGATAAGCATAGGCGGATCGGTAAGAGCTATCCTTGCTATGCAGAGAAGCTGCTTCTGCCCTTGCGAAAGCGTGCCGCTGTCCTCGGAAACTACAGTGTCATAGCCTTTCGGAAGTCTCCTGATAAAGCTGTGACAGTGGCACAGCTTTGCCGCCGCAAGTATCTCCTCGTCCGTTGCGTCCGGTCTGCCATAGGCAATATTTTCCCGTATCGTTCCGGTAAAGATCCATGTGTCCTGTAGGACCATTCCGAACGACGAGCGCAGGTCATGCCGCTTCATGCCGCGTATGTCCGTTCCGCCGACTTTTATTGAACCGTCTTTTACGTCGTAAAATCTCATAAGCAGATTTATAAGCGTAGTTTTTCCGCAGCCGGTAGGTCCTACTATTGCAATTCTCTGTCCGGACTTTATATTCAGATTTACATTTTCCAGAAGTTTTTGCTCCGGCTTGTAGCTGAAAGAAACATTTTCCATTTCCACCCTGCCGTCGGCATTTGCAGGCGCGGCAGGATCTTTTTCCGGTATCTCCTCCGGCTCATCAAGAACGGCAAAAACTCTTGCCGCCGATGCGATCGCCGATTGAAGCTCGGTGATAACTCCGGTGATCTCATTAAAAGGCTTTGTGTACTGATTTGCATAGCTGAGAAATGTTGCTATCTGTCCTACTGACATTGCTCCTGCTGCTCCGCTGATAACGGACACCGCACCAAAAATTCCGGCAGCGGCATAAACTATGCCGTTCACAAAACGCGTTGTCGGATTTGTAAGCGCCGAATAGAACTGCGCCAGAACGCCGCATTTGTAAAGTCTGCCGTTTATTTCAACGAATTTTTCCTGCGCTCTTTTTTCATAAGCAAAAGCCTTTACTACCTTCTGACCGCCTATAAATTCTTCTGCGCAGCCTGTAAGCTCTCCGCGCACGGCGGATTGCTCCTTGAATTTATCTCGGCACAGCTTTGTTATGAACGCCGCCGCAAACAGCGACAGCGGAGTTATCAGTATCACCACAAGTGCAACGCTTACGTTTATACGAAGCATGAATATTATCGTTCCCACTATAGTGACTATTCCCGTCAGGAACTGGGAAAAACACTGTAACATTCCGTCCGAGATAAGCTCTATATCGGCGGACATACGCCCTATAAGATCGCCGTGAGGCGTGCTGTCGATATATCCGAGGGGCAGACGGTTGAATTTTGCATAAAGCTCGTTCCTCATATCGCTTACTGCGCGGAAGGTTATCTTATATGTGCAGAAAGACATTATCCAGCTGAAAAGCGACGACAGCACTACTGCAATAAATATCCTTATGACATAGTATTTTATCATCGTAAAATCCACATTGCCCTTGCCGATGATGTAGTCAATGCCGCGCCCCACAAGAATAGGAACGTAAAGCGAGAGCAGCACGCTTGCCACCGCCGATATGAATGCCGGCACAAGAAGATATGCAAAAGGCTTTGTATATCCGAAAAGCCGCATGGTCACACCTTTCTTTTTCATGCGTTCTCCACCCCGCTTTTCTGCGACATTACTATCTCACGATATACTTCACAGCCGGTCATGAGTTCGTCATGTGTGCCTATGCCGACTGCTTTTCCGTCGTCAAGAACGATTATTCTGTCGGCATTCCTGAGAGAATTTGCCCTCTGGGAAACTATAACGACTGTCATTCCGTCGGTATTTTCGGAAAGCGCTTTCCTGAGCGCCGCGTCTGTGGCAAGGTCAAGCGCGGACGCACTGTCGTCAAGGATCAGTATTTCCGGATCAGCCGTCAGCGCACGGGCAATGGTCATGCGCTGCTTCTGACCGCCGGAAAGATTCCGTCCGCCCTGTGCGATATATGTGTTGTAGCCCTCCGGCATTTTTTCGATAAATTCGGCAGCCTGAGCGATCTCCGCAGCCTTTTTCAGATCCTCATCGGAGGCGTCCTCACGTCCCCAGCGGAGATTTTCCGCCACCGTTCCGGAAAATAGCAGCGCTTTCTGCGGAACTACCCCGACTTTAGTACGGAGCACTTCCAGCTTGTAATCCCGGATATCGGCGCCGTTTATAAGGATCTCCCCGCTGTCGGCGTCATAAAACCTTGGGATAAGATTGACAAGGGTAGATTTTCCCGAACCCGTACCTCCTATAATGCCGAGGGTTTCGCCGTGGTTCACCGAAAAACTGATATTTTCAAGAGCGCAGTCGCCGTCGGAATGATAGGAAAATGAAACGTCCTTAAATTCAATGGCAGGCGCGCCGGAAACTTCTTCCGCGCCTTTGCCGTCGGTAATTGACGGCTCAGTATCAAGGACTTCGTTTATTCTTGATGAACAAGCCGCCGCTTTTGTGAATATTACCACCAGATTTGCCACTACCACAAGAGCAAGGGATATCTGCGTCATATAGTTTACAAAAGCTATTACCTCTCCCTGCGTCAGATCTCCGGAATTTACCCTGAATCCTCCGAACCAGACTATCACGCCTATGGCAATATTCATAATTGCATATGTCAGCGGATTGAGCAGGACCGAAAGTCTTCCTACCCTTAAAGAGATATCCGAATAGTCCGCATTTGCTTCTCCGAAGCGGCGTTCCTCGGCTTCTTCGCGGGAAAATGCCCGTATGACCCTTGCGCCCGAAAGGCTTTCTCTTGTCACAAGACCTATCCTGTCAAGTTTTTTCTGAATAACTTTATAGAACGGCACCGAGCGAGACATTACCAGATATATGGTAACTACCGTCAGCGGCGCTACTGCAAGGAATATTACCGACAGTTTCAGATCTATCGTCATAGCCATTACCGCCGCACCTATAACAAGGAACGGCGCGCGGACAACGAGCCTTATAAGCATTGCAACTGCGCTCTGGACCTGATTTACATCATTCGTAACACGGTTTATGAGCGACGGCGTGCCGAAACGATCAAGCTCCGAATGGGACATATTGCATATTTTTTCAAAAAGATCGTTCCTGATGACCGTTCCCACGCCCTGTGAGGCTCTGGAAGCAAGGTACTGACAGACCAGAGCGCACGCCAGTCCGAAAGCCCCCATAAGTATCATTATCCCGCCCATGCGGTAAATATAAGGCTTGCCTGCTCCGCCGTTTATGCCTACATCTATGATATCCGCCATTATAAGCGGAACGATAAGCTCTAAAATAGCTTCCGTCAGCTTTGCGGCAGGACCTATGATAAGTTCTTTTTTAAAAGCAGGCAGATATTTCTTTGCAAGCTTAAACATCGGTGTCTTTCTCCTTTTCGGATGATTTTTTCCTGAATATAACAAATTTGCTGAAAAGATAATTGACCACAAGAACGAACACCTGCGCGATCAGCTTCATGATGTATTCGTTTTGTTTAATTATTCTCACGGTAATGACCATAAACGCAAATTCCCAGACAAAGGTGAAAAGTCTTGCGCCGTAGAATGACGCGGCTTGCTTTATCCAAGCGGATTTTGATTTTTCGTCATTCTTGAATACCCATGCTTTATTTGTGAAAAAGGCAAAAGTAGCGGCGCATATCCAGCTTATGGTAGTATTTATTTCCGTAGGCAGCCCGAAAAATGCAGGGATATACTGAGCAATGACTGAAACGGCTGTAGTCATTGCTCCCACTATAAGATAGAGCATAACGCTCTCGTGCTTGTAATAAAGATCACGGATAGGCGCCGGAAATACCGACAATATTTTTGCTATTATCCTGTCCAGCAAAGGAAGTTCCTCCCATATATTTTTATATCTCATAGTATTATAACATATATTCTTTCAAAAATCATTACTTTTAGTAAAATTTTATCATTTGCGCGGCAGTAATAATTAAACAAAATAACTTCAAAATCAGGTTAAAATTTGTAGAAAAATGAGAATTTTTACAAAGTCATAATTTCTGCTTTTATATTTCGGGGAATGTGCTATAATTAAAGTTGTATAGATGTAAACTGAAGAAAAAAGGCGGAAGATAGGAAGTACCGCCGCAGAAGGAGAAAAAATATGACCGGCACAGAAATTTTTCTTATAGCGATACAGACTCTGGGCGGCATCGCTCTTTTTATCTACGGTATGACTATGCTGGGAAACGGACTTGAAAAAATTTCCGGAGGAAAACTTGAAAAGATCCTTTCCGGTCTGACCAGCAATATTTTCAAAAGCGTATTTTTAGGCGCGGTAGTTACCGCCGCCGTGCAAAGCTCCGGCGCAACTACCGTAATAATCGTCGGAATGGTAAATGCCGGAATACTCAAGCTGTCTTCGGCAATAGGCGTAATAATGGGCGCAAATATCGGTACTACCATAACCGGACAGATACTCCGTCTTGCCGGTCTGGAAAACAGTGCGGATACGCCGCTGCTGTTACAGCTCCTTGCCCCGAAATATCTTGCTCCCGTGATATCGGTCATAGGACTTATAATATTCATGCTGTCAAAAAACGATGTAAAGAAAAGCCTTGGTGAAACGCTTGTAGGTCTTGGTATACTTTTCACCGGTATGCTTACCATGACCGCTTCCGTTGAACCGCTTTCCGAACTGGAAGCGTTCAGAAAGCTGTTTGAAACTCTTTCAAACCCGATACTTGGCGTTATCGCCGGAGCGGCTGTAACAGCTCTGCTGCAAAGCTCCTCTGTATCGGTCGGTATACTGCAAAGCATTGCAAAAACAGGTACGCTGAAAGCATCTTCCGCATTCCCGATAATCATGGGACAGAACATAGGCACCTGTGTGGTATCTATCATTTCCGCCGCAGGAGCTTCCAAAAACGCAAAGCGCGCCGCAATGGTCCACCTTTATTTCAACGTTATAGGAACAGTGGTGTTCCTTACGGCAGTATATGCTATAAAAGCCGCCGTAGGATTTCCGTTCTGGGACGAGCCTATAGGCATGGGCGGTATAGCAAACTTCCATACGTTTTTCAACGTTTCCGTTACCATACTGTTCCTGCCGTTCACAAAGCTGCTTGAAAAACTTGCCTGCATCACGATACGCGACAGCAAAGAGGAGACCGGAGATGAAGGAGAAGTTACTTTCAACGCCCTTGATGACCGTTTTCTGAAATCTCCCGCTCTTGCTATCCAGCAGTCGCACAACGCGGTAGTTGCAATGGGTACGCTTGCGTTAAAGAACTTTACAAAAATGCGCAAGCTGTTCAGCAATGAGGGATTCAATGAAAAGACCATCGGCAAGCTGAAAGACAACGAAGCCTCAATAGACCGCATGGAGGACAGGCTAAACGTTTATCTTGTAAAGCTGACCGAATGTGAACTTACCGATTACGAAAACCGCCGTGTTACCGAACTTCTTCACCTGACATCGGAATTTGAACGTATAGGCGACTATGCCATGAATCTTATTGAAATGGCGGAACAGCTCCACGGCATCGACGTTGCTTTTTCTGAAAGCGCTCTGCATGAGCTTACGGTCATTTCCGACGCTGTTCAGGAAATAATCGGAATGGCGGTAGACGCTGTCAAGAACAACGATATTGCAGTTGCTATGCGAATAGAACCTCTGGAAGAGACGGTCGATCTTCTGAACGAAACGTTAAAGAGCCGCCATATAGAACGTCTCAAAAACGGCGAATGTGTTGTTGAAAGCGGAGTAAACTTCCTTGACCTGCTCATAAATCTTGAAAGGATATCCGATCACTGTTCAAATATAGCGGTATATGTAATGGGCGCACAGAAAAAGAGCAAAAACATTCTTAACCGTCATGAATATATCCGTGAGCGCCATGAAGGAGGAGACGAGGATTATATCAGTCTCACCGAACAATACATGACCAAATACAGCCTGTGATACAAGCAGAAATACATAAAAGCCTCAGATATCTGAGGCTTTATTATTTGTCTGCAATTTTTTGGCTATGTCACAACAAGAAGTTTATTTTTAGAATTTTTATATTTACCGATAAATGATAATTTAGCGGAACAAAATAAAAAAAACGATAGCTGGTCGAGCTGAGCCCAGCTCGCAGGGTCAAGGGGC
>CANQXX010000042.1 GCA_947627905.1 uncultured Clostridia bacterium | reverse complement strand
CGCAAGGGGTGAATTGAAGCCGCTTTAGTGGCTTCAAGAGGGGGCTGCCCTGCGATAGAGGGCGCCCCCTTGGCACTGACGATTATTATAGTTTAAGCCTTGCCAAACAGCCCAGTGAGCTGTTTGGCAACACAGATCAATAAATTTGTGCTTCCCCGCTAAATTATCATTTAATTGCCAAAATCAACTTTATGTTGTGACATAGCCTTATTGCATTTCTAAGGAAAAGGTGGTATAATATATTCATCAGAGCCGTTATAGGATAAGCAGTATCCGGATATAATAATATAATCCCGGCAGGCAGCTCAAAATTGTGATTTAGGAGAGAATATGATGAATTATACAAAAGAATGCAGAACGTTCCCAAGTTCAAACGGCAGTGATAATATTGCATATTATGTTTATAAACCTTTTTCTGAGCCGAAAGCGGTTTTGCAGATAGTTCACGGAATGTGCGAATACTGCGGCAGATACGAGGATTTTATAAGCTTTCTTTGTTCTAACGGGATAATGGTCTGCTGCCACGATCATCTCGGACACGGAGCTTCTGCGGAAAGTCCGGAAAAGTTAGGCTTCTTTGCAGAGGAAAAGGGCTGGCAGTGTCTTGCAAAGGATACGGCGCGTCTCAGCAAAACGATACGCTCGGAAAACGGAAAACTCCCGTTCTATATCCTTGGTCACAGCATGGGTTCGCTTGTGGTAAGAACGGTCCTTGCAAAATATGCTTTTCTTTATGACGGCGCAGTTATAATGGGAACGCTCAATACAAAGATCGGTCTGGACGCAGGCATAGTCCTTACAAGAGCTCTGTGCAGGATAAAAGGAAATATGTACCGTTCAAAAGCTGTTGACGAGCTTGTTTTCGGTCTTAACAACCGCAGGATAGACGAGCCGTCGAGCGAGTATTCGTGGATATCTCGCGATGAAGATATAGTTTCCGCATACGAAAAAGATCCGCTGTGCAATTTTCATTTCACGGTAAGGGCATATTCCGATCTGCTTTTTCTTGTAAGCTATGTTTCGGACAGCAGCTGGGCGAAGAAAATAGACCGGTCTCTGCCTGTGCTGATATGCAGCGGCAGTGACGATCCCGTAGGAAATTACGGAAAAGGACCGCAGGAAGTATTCGATGTTCTTAATGCGGAAGGTCTGGAGGATATAGAGCTTAAATTATACAGCGGCGCAAGGCATGAAATACTGAACGAAACAAACAGGGCGGAAGTCTATGAGGATATCCTTGCATGGCTCGACGCTCATATCTCCGAAAAGAAAGGTGAGGAATAAAAATGTTTGCCAGAGTAAGAAGCCTCGGACTTTTCGGGCTGAACGCCTTTTCCGTGGACGTTGAGGTGGAAACAAGCAAGGGAACGCCTATGTTCGATATCGTCGGGCTGGCAGATACCGTTGTAAAAGAAAGCCGCGAAAGGATACGTTCCGCCATGAGGGCGGCAGGACTTGCGTTTCCTATCGCAAAAGTAGTGGTGAACCTTGCTCCGGCGGATACGAAAAAATCGGGCAGCGTTCACGATCTTGCCATTTTTATGGCTATGCTCTGCGTTCAGGGACGTATAAACGAAGATATCTCCAAAACCGCTTTTATAGGAGAACTTTCTCTGAACGGCGACGTAAGACCGATAAACGGTGTGCTCCCGATGGTGCTGCTTGCGCGCAGCGAAGGCTTTGAAAGCGTTTTTGTCCCGGCGGAAAATTCCTACGAAGCAAGCGTTGTAGACGGCATTGCCGTTTACGGAGTGGAAAGCGCCAAGGATATTATAAAGCATTTTGACAGAGAAGCGGTCATACTTCCCGAAAGCAAATATGTAATAAAGCAGGAGGAAAGATTTGACACGGTGGATTTTGCCGATGTAAAGGGTCAGTATGCCGCAAAAAAGGCTCTTGAATATGCTGCAGCAGGCGGACACAACGTGCTTATGATAGGCAGTCCCGGTTCGGGAAAATCCATGCTTGCAAAAAGGATAACCACTATCCTTCCGGAAATGACCTTTGAAGAATCCATTGAAACGACAAATATACACTCGGTCTGCGGTATGGTAAACAAGACTTCTCCGCTGATCACAAAAAGACCGTTCAGAAGTCCGCATCACACGATATCGGCGGCAGGACTTGCAGGGGGCGGAACTATTCCCCGACCGGGAGAGATATCCCTTGCCCATAACGGCGTTCTTTTTCTGGACGAGCTGCCGGAATTTAACAGGCAGACTCTTGAAATACTGCGGCAGCCTCTTGAGGACGGCAAGGTCACTATTTCGAGAGCATCGGGAACGGTGACCTATCCCTGCACGTTCATGCTTATAGCGGCTATGAATCCGTGTCCCTGCGGCTATTACGGACATCCTACAAGGGAATGTATCTGCGGGAACAGGCGTGCGGCATATCTTTCAAAGATAAGCGGACCGCTGCTTGACCGGTTTGACATACATATAGAAGTTCCTCCGGTAGAATTTGAGCATATCAATTCTTCGGAAAAGGAAGAAAGCTCCGCCAGAATAAGGGAGCGCGTACAGGCTGCCCGTGAGATACAGAACCGCAGGTTCAAGGGAACGGGTATAACCTGCAATGCGGAGATAACGCCGGATATTCTGCCGGAGGTCTGCAAAATGACGGACAAAGCGACTGAAACGCTTAAAAATGTTTTTGAAAGAATGGGATTATCGGCAAGGGCATACGACCGTATCCTGAAAGTAGCGAGGACCATTGCCGACATGAGCGGGTCGGAAGTAATTGACAAAGCGCATGTTGCACAGGCTGTGCAGTTCCGCAGCCTTGACAGAAAATACTGGAGCGGAAGATAAATATAGTGCTAAGAGTTGCGGGGAAGCCCCCGCGGGCTTTATTACCTCCCAAATTAAGTTTAAATAAACCGTTTAAATAGGATAGTTTTCTCAAAGGGGGTATGTTTAGAATTAAACCTTTAATATCTAAAATCCTAAACGCTTAAAAAATATTATAGCTGGTCGAATTGAGCTCAGCTCGACCAGCTATTGTTTTTTATTTTGCTGCGCAAAATTATAATATCTCAACTCTAAACACTATATTACAAGGCATAATATCTGCGTTTCTTACCGAAAAATTATTTTCTGTGTAAAGTTTTTTGCTTTACACAGAAAATTTACCCTTGCAATATTCCGCATTATGTGATATAATAATTTTAATATCTGCATTTGAAAGGAAGAAATCCCCTATGGCGATCGTTATTGCAGTGGCAAACCAGAAAGGCGGCGTCGGAAAATCTACTACCGTCGTGAACCTTGCCGCCTGCTTAGGTATAAAAAACAAAAAGATCCTTTGCGTGGACATGGACGCGCAGGGAAATACCACCAGCAGCTTCGGAATAAGAAAAAAATCCATTGATACTTCTACATATGACGTTCTCCTTGGTTTGCGGCGGATAAAAGATGCCGTGATAAAGACCGATTTTAAAAATGTATGGCTCGTTCCTGCCAATTCCGCTCTTGCCGCTGCCGATATCGAACTTACCGAAGTCGATAATATGCAGAAGCGCATGAAAATGCAGATACTTACCATAAAAGACGATTACGATTTTATTTTTCTGGACTGTCCCCCGTCGCTTTCACTTATACCGATAAACGCTCTTTGCGCCTGCGACACGGTGCTTGTGCCTATGACCTGCGAATATTTTGCGCTTGAAGGTCTTTCTCAGCTTATGGAATCCGTCCGGTTGGTCAAAAATCGTTATAATCCTTCAATTGATATAGAAGGCATACTGTTCACTATGTATGACAGCCGCCTTAACCTGACTTCACAGGTAGTAAGCGAGGTAAGAAAACATTTCCCCAATAAGGTATTCAATACGGTGATACCGAGGAATGTACGCATCAGCGAAGCTCCCAGCTTCGGAAAGCCGGTGATCTACTACGATAAGTCATCGCGGGGCGCTCAGGCTTATGAGGATCTTGCGGCGGAATTTCTTAAAAGGCGCAGGACCATAAACGTCAAAATAAAAAGCGATAAATAAAAATGTTCCACATGGAACAATGAAGGAAGGAGCATGAAAATGGCTAAGAAAAAGGCACTGGGTCAGGGGCTCGACGCCCTTTTCATAGATAACGGGAGCGAAGATCGGGGCGGCGCAAATACCCTGAGAATGTCTGATATTGAACCCAACAAGGAACAGCCCCGCCGTCATTTTGACGACGCTGCTATCGCCGAGCTTGCGGACAGTATCCGTCAGCATGGACTTATACAGCCTATAATTGTACGTCCTATGGGCGCAGGCTATCAGATAGTTGCCGGAGAACGCCGCTGGAGAGCCTGCCGTATGCTTGGAATGAGCGAGATCCCCGCTATCATCAAGGATTTTACCGATCCGGAAACAGCTCAGATCGCCCTTATTGAAAATATACAGCGCGAAGACCTTAACCCTATCGAAGAAGCCGCCGCTTTCCGTTCGCTTATGGACGAATACAGCATGACGCAGGAAGAGCTTTCAAAAGCCGTAGGGCGCTCCCGTTCGGCTATTGCAAATTCCGTCCGGCTTCTTAATCTGCCGGAAGAGATCATAGAAATGCTCAGGAAACGGGAACTTTCCGCCGGACAAGCCAAAGCCATTTCCGCCGCTGAAACGGAAGAAGAGATGATCGCTATTGCAAAGGACGCCGCTGCCGGAAAAATAACGGTGCGCGGAATAGAAAAGCTCCTTTCAAAAAAGCCCGCGGCTGAAAGCGACGCTCCCGAAAAGAATAAAGGTGCTGAAAAGGAACAGCGCCGCAATATGAATTTTCTGACGGAAATGCAGCTCAGTCTTGAAAATCACCTGCAAAGAAAAGTAAAGATAAGTTCTTCAGACGGTGAAAAAGGCTCGATAACGATAGATTTTTATACAAAGGACGAGCTTTCGGAGATAGCGGATAAACTTACGATGTATTGATATAATTAAAATAACCCGGCAACAGAGTTTATGTGCTTTGCTGCCGGTTTATTTTTGTTTGCAGCCGCCGTACAGGCGGCTTTTTATTTCGTAGGTATCCTTACAATGTATTCTATAAAATCCTCGTCCTGTATCTTTTTTGAATCGGCGTTTATCCCTGCGGCTTTCATCATTTCTATTGCTTTGTTTATCGTATTTACAAACAGCCGGACGTCCTTGAATACCACGCTGCGCTTTTTCAAACTGGCAGCTTCACGCTGCTTTTCGATCATTCCCTCTACAAGCGCTTCGGTAGATGAAACATTAAGACCGCGTTTATGTATTATTTCCAGCGCTTCAAGCTGTTTTTCCCCGGAATCAAGTTTAAGCATGGCTCTTGCATGACGTTCGGTAAGCCCATATTCACAAAGCCTTTGCCTTACCTCCGGGGAAAGTTTAAGAAGCCTTAGCTTGTTTGCTATCGTGGACTGGGATCTTCCCAGCTTTATTGCAGCGTCCTCCTGCGTCATTCCATAATAATCTATAAGTTTTGCTATCGCTTCCGCTTCGTCAAAAACAGACAGATCCTGCCTCTGGATATTTTCTATCAGAGCCATGACTGCGGAATTTCTTCCTGTTATTTCCATTATAATACATGGAACCGATGTCATTCCTGCAATTTTTGCTGCTCTTAAACGTCTTTCACCTGCAATGAGTTCAAAATTTTCTTTTCCTGCTTCTTTTCTCACGGTAAGAGGCTGCAAAATACCATTCTGTCTTATGCTCTGAGCAAGTTCTTCAAGCCCGTCAAAATCATGTCTCGGCTGATACGGATTAGGTTCTATCCTGTCAACATCTATCTGTATGACTTTATTGACTACTTTTTCCTTGACCAAAAACGGCATTTTTTACACTTCCTTTATAAAAATAAAATGGACACTGTCAGATCTTTTCGACTGTGTCCATTTTACCATATATTTCCTGAATAATATGTCGAATTTAGTTACGGATAAAGATAAACCTATCCCAGAGCCTTTTTTGATATCTGGCTGCTGCTGCGCGGATATTTTAACGGCGTCGGAGATATTTTATTTATTACCGCAAGAACTCTTTTATCCCCGTCGGGAAGTGAATATTCTTTTATATCCGATATTTCACCGCCAAGCATTTTTACGGCTTTCTCCCCTGCTTTTATATCCTCATTTGGACCTTTCAGCGCACAGAATATTCCCCCTGTTTTTACATACGGCAGACAATATTCCGCCAATACCGGCATTGCCGCTACCGCTCTTGCGGCGGCTATGTCGAATTTTTCCCGCAGTTTTTCTGAATGTCCGCCCGTTTCAGCCCGCTCATGGATACATTCTGCGGAAATATCCGCTTTTTTGCAGACCTCCGAAAGAAAATTTATCCGCTTGTTAAGGCTGTCCAGAAGAGTAAGTTTAATATCCGGACGGTAAATTTTCATAGGAAGTCCGGGAAAGCCTGCGCCCGTGCCCACGTCTATAAGAGAAGCATTTTCCGGAATGTTTATGAACTTCAAAGGAATGATGCTGTCCAGAAAATGCTTTAAAGCTATACCTCTCGGGTCGGTTATGCCGGTAAGATTTATTTTTTCGTTCCATTCGGTCAGAAGTCCGGCATAGACGCTTAATTTTTTGTATTTTTCCGGAGAAATATCTATTCCTTCCGCAGAAAAAATATCCGAAATCTCGTTATATTCAAGAAGCATAATATCCTCCTTTCAAAAATGTTCCACGTGGAACATTTTTTGCAGATATAATTTTTAACCTTTTCCGGCAAGCCATATAACAAGGACGCTGACGTCCGCCGGGGAAACTCCGGATATCCTGCCTGCCTGACCGATATTTTCCGGCTGGATACGATCAAGTTTTTCCTGCGCTTCAAGAGAAAGACCTTTTATCTGCTTGTAATCAAAATTCTGAGGGAGCTTTTTCTCTTCAAGTTTTCTGACGTGCTCAACTTCAAGCATCTGACGGGCAATATATCCCTCATATTCGATCTGTAAGTTCACCTGTTCCCTTACTTCATATGGAAGATCGGGGCGGTCATCGTCAAATCCGGCAAGATCTTCATAGGATATCTGCGGACGCTTTATAAGCTCAGACATTTTTATTCCGCCCGAAACCGGCGCAGTACCCTTTTCTTCAAGAAGTCTGTTAAGCTCGTCCGAAGGAGATATTGTTTTATTTTTGACGCGCTTTATCTCATCTTTTATAAGCTGCTGTTTTTCAAGGAATTTTGAATATCTCTCATCGGAGATAAGCCCTATCTCATGCCCCAGAGGCGTAAGGCGCTCATCGGCATTATCCTGCCTTAAAATAAGGCGGTATTCGCTGCGGGAGGTCATCATTCTGTAAGGATCGGTACAGCCCTTTATGACCAGATCGTCAATGAGCGTTCCGATATACGAAGATGAACGCGACAGGGTCACGCCCTCCTGACCGTTACAGAAGCGGGCGGCGTTAATTCCGGCGATAAGTCCCTGAGCGGCGGCTTCCTCATAGCCGGAAGTGCCATTGAACTGTCCTGCGCCGTACAGACCGGAAATATTTTTAAATTCGAGAGTATGTTTAAGATCCTGCGGATCGCAGCAGTCATATTCGATAGCATAAGCGTTGCGCATGATCTCCACATTTTCAAGACCTTTTATCGTCCGGAGAAATGCTATCTGAACATCTTCCGGCAGCGATGACGACATACCCTGCAAATAGTATTCATCTGTTTCAAGTCCCATGGGTTCAATAAAAAGCTGATGCCGCTGACGGTCTGAAAATCTTACTACTTTGTCCTCAATAGATGGGCAATAGCGAGGACCTACGCCTTCTATCTTTCCCGAATACATCGGCGAACGGTGGATATTTTCCCGTATCACATTATGAGTATCCTCGTTTGTATAGGCAATATAGCAGGAAGCGATATTTTTCATGTCTTTTCTGTCGGTCTCAAAGGAAAAAGGCTGGATATCCTCGTCCCCGTCCTGTTTTTCCAACACGTCAAAATTTATAGAACGCTTATGGACCCTGCTTGGAGTTCCTGTTTTAAATCTTCTGAGCTTTACGCCTATATTTTTCAGGCTTTCGGAAAGTCCTTTTGAGGGAAGAGTTGAATCCGGTCCGCTTTCATAGGAAACATCTCCTACATGGATAAGTCCTTTCAGGTATGTACCTGTAGCGATTATTGCCGTTTTAACCCTATATTCTCCGCCAAGAGCCGTAACAAGGGCAGTAACTTGACCGTTTTCGGTGTGTATTTCAGTAACTTCCGCCTGTTTAAGATCAAGATTTTTCTGGAGCTCACAGATATGCTTCATATGGTTATGATATTTTACCCTGTCCGCCTGAACTCTCAGACTGTGAACAGCCGGACCTTTTCCGCGGTTGAGCATACGGCTCTGGATAAAGCAGGCGTCAGCTGCTTTTCCCATTTCGCCGCCAAGAGCGTCAATCTCGCGGACAAGATGTCCTTTTGCCGTTCCGCCTATAGAGGGATTGCAGGGCATATTTGCAATATTATCAAGCGAAATTGTAAAAAGCACGGTCTTTGCCCCGAGCCTTGCGGCGGCAAGAGCAGCTTCAACGCCTGCGTGTCCGGCGCCTATAACAGCGACGTCGTAGGAGTCTATAAAATAGCTCATAAAGAGCAGTCCTTTCTTAAAAATGTTCCATGTGGAACATTTTTATAATGTTTTCAATTATAAAATACAAAGATCAAGCCGGATCATTTGCTTTCAGTATCGCTCATAGATACCATTCTGCTGAGAAAAAAGCCAAGATAATTTTTCATCATTCTCACATACTCAAAAGGCTCCGGCTTGCCGCCTACGCCCATGACATCATATGTGACGCTGCCCTCTTTTATGGTTTGTCCAAACATTTCAAGCCCGTTTTTTATATAAAAGCGGCGGCGTTCAAGACGTTCGGGATAATTTCCGGCAGTTTCGTCAAGCTGTTCAAGAGCAAGAAAAAATCTGTTCCCGCTGTATTTTTTCATAAGCGCACGGATAGTTTTGCTTCCCAAACCTTTTCCTCTCATCTCTTCCGAAACGGCAAGGTAAAACAAATATGTAAGATCGTTTTCGGTTATCGCGTAAGCAAGTCCGAACCATTCGCCGTCCGAATAAACAGACCAGAAATCAACGCCTTTTCTTTCCGACTTCAATGCAAGCAGCAAAAAGGGCGCTCTTTCATCATCGGGAAACGCAGAATTATAAAGCCTTTTTATTTTTCCCATATCTTCACTGAAAATATTTACTTTTTTTAAACTTATTTTCATAGCGATACCCTCTTAAAAACAGTTTAAATCTGAATGGTTATTTTCCTACGCAAAAATGAGAAAAAACCTCGTTTACAACAGCTTCGGACGCTCTTTCTCCGGTAAGCTCCAGCAGAGAATTTTCTCCGTCGTCTATGAGAATATTTACCGCGTCGAGCGTTGCTCCGGCATCAAGCGCGGATATTGCCTCAGAAAAAGCATTTTTCGCCTTTTCTGCGCAGACTCTCTGACGTTCGTTTACGATAATTCCAAAATCAGGAGAAATATTTCCGAGCTTGTAGATATTTTCTATGGCTTTGGAAAGTTTTTCCGTTCCCTCACCGTTTCCGGCAGAAAGTACGACGCATTCTTTAAAATTTCCCGAAATTGCCGAAAAGTCAAATTTCTGCTCCAGATCGGATTTATTCAGAACTGCAATAGCGTTTCTTCCTTTGCAGCTTTCGGCAATGGATATATCCTCATCGGAAATTTCCATTCCGCTATCAAATACCGCAAGTATAAGCTCCGAGGTCTCAAGTTTTTTCTGCGCAAGTTTTACACCTGCATTTTCAACTTTATCTTCCGTAGAATGTATTCCTGCCGTATCGGAAAGACGAAGAACTATATCTCCCAATCTGACGGATTCTTCAACTATATCCCTTGTTGTTCCGGCAATTTCGGTAACAATGCTTCTTTCACAGCCGGAAAGCAGGTTCATAAGAGTGCTTTTTCCAACATTAGGCTTTCCGATAATAACGGTATCAATGCCCTTACGAATTATTCTTCCGCTGTCATATGACAAAAGAAGTTCATCAATCTGTTTTATTTCAAAACATAAAGTATCATAAATTTCCTCGTTTGTTACGGCAGGAATATCGTCCTCGGGATAATCCACCCACGCCGCAAGAGAACCCAGAAGTTTAAGAACGCTGTCCGAAATGCTTTTTATTTTTCTGAAAAGAGCGCCCTCTTTCAGTGCCGACGCACAGCGAAGCTCTGCTTTTCCCGATGCTGAAATGATATCCATAACGCCCTCAGCCTGAGTTAAACTTATTTTTCCGTTGAGAAACGCTCTTTTTGTAAATTCCCCTGCTCCGGCAGGAACGGCGCCGTTTGAAAGTATCAGACGAAGCACCTGTTCGGTAACGAATATCCCTCCGTGACAGGATATTTCCGCCACATCTTCACCGGTATAGGAATTTGGCGCGCGGAAAACCGTAAGTATACCGTCGTCAATGACTGTTCCGCCGTCACAGATACTGCCGTAAGCACAGGTATGACTGTTCATTTCAGAGGGTCTTTTATCCTTTGAAACGGGGAAAAATACTTTCTCCGCAACTGTAATGGCATTTTCGCCTGAAATTCTAATTACGGATATACCGCCGGCAGCGCGGGGAGTAGAAATTGCAGCGATAGTTGACATCATCATTCTCCTAAATAAAATTGGGAACGGCGTTCATTCGCCGTTCCCGCCGTAAATTTCAGCAATTATTCATATATCTATCTTGCCGTAAAGATCTCCCTCGATCATTGAATCTTCCGGCTTAGGACGTTTATAATCCTTTTCAAAAGAAGTTTTCATCATATCCATAGAACGCTGTGTATATTCGCTGGGATCCTTATCTCTGGACGGTTTTCTGTCGCCCTTGTAGCCGCCGTTATATCCGCCCCTGCGGTTATTGTTGTCATGGTGCCGAGGATTAGTCGAAGATATAACTACCTTGCGGAAAGGTTCTTCGCCTACGCTTTTTGAAGTAACTCCTTCAATATTGGCAATAGTTGAATGGATAATTCTTCTTTCATAAGGGTTCATAGGCTCAAGGGAAGATGTTCTTCCGGTGCGGATAACTGTTTTTGCGATTTTTTCGGCAAGTTCTTCAAGAATGACCTTTCTTTTCTCACGGTATCCGCAGCAGTCCACCGTAATACGGTAATATTCCTTATCTCCGCGGTTGCAAGCCATTGAAGCAAGGTACTGTATAGCATCGAGAGTTTCTCCTCTTCTGCCTATAACTGCGCCTGTAGTATCTCCTACAATATCTATCACAGCGCCGTCTTCATTTTCGGTAACGGTGATATCGCTGTTGATGTTCATATTTTTAAGGATATTTCTGATATAATTTCCGGCAGCATCACCTTTTGAGATCTCGTAAACGGCTTCGACCTTAGCTTCTCCCTTTACTTTTCCGAAAAGTCCTTTTTTCGGTTCTTCAATGACCGTAAACGTGATCTTCTCTTCACTTACGCCGTATTCTGCGGCAGCCATAGCCTTAGCTTCCTCTATGGACTTTGCGGTAAAAACGTTTCTTTTTTCTGACATACTGACTGACCTTCCTCTCTATTTTAGAGCCGGATAGAAAATTCCGGCAAAATTAATCATCATCGTCATCGTCGATAAATTCATCGCCGTATTTTTCAGCCTGTCTGCGGCGGGCTTCACGGATAAGCATTCTTTCATATTCCTTTTGTTTTGCTTTTGAAATCTTTATTTCAGGCGATTCTTCCTTATTTACTCCGGAAGTGGCTATTTTTCCGGAAGAAGAATTTCCGCCCGTTGTCTGACCCTGCTGGGCAGCCATTTCATCAAGCATACGCTGATACATATTTGGACGGTTCTTCTTTTTGCGCTTCTGATTATCCTTTTCAACTAAAGCAGCAACATACTCTGGTGTATAAACTTTATAAAGTATTACAGATTGTATAAGGCTGAAGAAAGAGGACATAGTCCAGTAAAAGCCTATTCCGGCAGGGTATCTGAATGCGATCCACACCGAAAACAGGGGCATGATATAAAACATTATGTTCATGCCTGCCATACTGGGGGCGTCGGGGTTCATTTTTTTGCTGCGTATCTGGCTGTATATGGTCATGATTATCTGGATAAGACCAGACATAATAGGTATCATTACCAGAATTACGGCAGCAGCGTTCCAGACTTCGGGGTGAAGCGTAGGGATATCGCCCAGATCAACAACTCCAAACAGCTTATTATTGAAATTTACAACGGCATCAACAAATTCCTGATTATTCATTCCGGAAAAAGCGCCGGGATTTTTCTGTATCTCTTTAACTATATAAATTTCCGGACGGTGCTCAAAGTAAGAGGGCACTCCTCCGCTGCTTTCAAGGATATTCCTTGTTATTTCCTGAGCCCGTGATATGATATCCTTTCCGAAACGCAGGATATGGGTTATAGGACGGTAAACAACGTCAAATATACCGTACAGTATAGGAAACTGTATAAACAGCGGCAGACAGCTTGACATAGGGTTTATACCCTCTTCGGAATAGAGCTTCATCTGCTCTTCCTGAAGCTTCTGTTGGTTGTTTGCATATTGTTTTTTCAGTTTTTCCAGCTTAGGCTGAAAAGCCGCCATAGCTGCGGAAGATTTCTGCTGCTTTACCGACAGCGGGAAAAGCAGTATTTTCGTTATCAAAGTAAAGAGTATGATAGCTATTGCATAGTTGTGGGTTAAAAGATACATGAGCCACATTATAAATCCGAGCACAGTACCTATTGCTTCACTGATAAATCCCATTTTTACCTCCAGTTTTTATAAAAAACAGTAAAAAACTGTTATTTTCATCTGTAAAGAATTTAACTTTTACACCTTTTAAACCGTTTACAGGAAACGATTTGCCGATATTATCAATTTTTTTCGTCCGGAACGGTTTTTCCTTTTCCATATCTTTTGCTCAGCGTATAAAATCCAAATTTTTCCGGAACATCATCTATACCTCCGAGGCTCCACGGATTACAGCGGAGTACCCGCCATGCTGCCAGAAGCGTACCTTTAAATGCTCCGTGCATTTCAACAGCTTTCAGAGCATATTCCGAACAGCTTGGATAATATTTACAGCAGGGCTTCTTTAAGGGAGAGATAAATTTCCTGTAAAATTTTATCAAAAGCAGTAAAATTCTCTTCATTTTATATACTATTTGTTATTTTTAGTGTTTATATTACTATTTGCAGAATTATTTTCCGTACTTTTTCTTATTTCCGGGATAACTCTGCTTCTGAAAAAGGCGGCAATATCGGTAGATTTTGCATCTTTGCAATCCGCCCTTGCGGTAATGATATAATCATAACCTTTCGGAAACTCATTTTCACACTCATAATAAGCGGCACGGATAATTCTCCGGCAGCGGCTTCTTACAACTGCGTTGCCGATCTTTTTTCCGGTAGTAATGCCGAGACCTGTACGATTTTTATTATTCTTTTTGTAATATACAGTAACAAATTTACCGACTGTATACCTTCCTTTTTTATAGAGTGTGACGAAATCCTTATTATCTTTGATCTTAACAGTATATTTCATAACAAAGTATTGGCAGCTTTATGCCGTTCATATTCAGACTATATGAAACAAAAAGACCACAATTCAAAGGCGCATAACCCTCGGTATGTGGTCTTATTCATTTTTTAGGCTTTTTTCGCACCGAGGGTCAGTGAGTAAGCCTTGATCTGCCCCTGGCGCGTCTTCTTGCAAGCACCTTGCGGCCGTTTCTCGTAGCCATTCTTTTCATAAAGCCATGTTCTTTCTTTCTGTGGATCTTTTTAGGCTGATAAGTTCTTTTCATTTTTTCTCCTCCTTTGTTACTATTTGTATAATTTAATTAATTATATACTTTACGTTATTAAAAGAGATATATCTCCTAATCGAAAAGTGTAAAAGGGCATAGACACCCCGTCAATTTTAAATTATATAACATTTTCTATAGTTCTGTCAAGGGTTTTTTCTAAATTTTTTAATTATTTAACTTTTTTGATAAAAATAACAAATTTGCGGGGAAGCCCCCGCGGGCAATGTCACCCCCGAATTAAGTTTAAATAAACTGTTAAATAGAGTAGCCCCCTCAAGGGTGAACTGCACCAATTTGTACGAACAGCACAAAAGCCCCCTACGGCAAAATAAATTAAGAAACGAACTGGCTTCGCAATTCAAGCGGAGTCAGTTTTGTTTTGAGTTGAATGCGCTGGTGATTGTAAAAGTAAATATAGTCATCAATTAATCGTCTTGCATCATCAAATGTCTTGATCTTAGT